>CAZXIP010000259.1:0-2897 GCA_964640755.1 uncultured Smithella sp.
CGTCCTGATCAGCAAGATACCTTGTTTGTCTGGCAGGTTGCGGTACAAGAAGAGTATCGGGGGAAAGGCATAGCCGGCTTAATGTTGAAGGACCTGTTGAGCCGTCCTTATCCCAATCCCCTTCGTTATCTGGAAACGACGGTCAGTCCGTCTAACCACTCGTCAAAGGCCCTTTTTTCTTCTCTTGCCGGATCGCTTGGCGCTCCGATGGTTCAAACCGTTCTGTTTTCCGCCGATGATTTCGGTGGTCAATCCCATGAAGAAGAAGTCTTGTTCCGGATCGGGCCGTTTAACCTTTTATCAAAGGAGGAAATCTGATGGAAACAATAAGACGACTGGAATCTGAAGTGCGCAGCTATTCCAGGTCTTTTCCCGTGGTTTTTGAAAAGGCCAAAGACGCTTTTTTATTTGATGAAAGCGGGAACCGCTATATCGACTTCTTTGCCGGTGCCGGCACGCTGAATTACGGACACAACAACGACCGGATGAAAAAGAAACTTATCGAATATCTGGAAAATGACGGCATTGTGCATGGTCTGGATATGGCCACGGTTGCGAAAGAAGACCTGCTGCTCAACATGGAGGCAGTTCTTTTCAAACCCCGCAACCTCGATTACAAAGTTCAGTTCACGGGTCCCACCGGGACCAACGCGGTTGAGGCGGGTCTGAAACTTGCCCGGATGCTGAAAAAACGTTCTAATGTCATTTCGTTTACGAACGGATACCACGGACTCACGATGGGGTCGATGTCGGTGACGGCCAATGCCTATTATCGTGACGAGGCATTTATCAACCGCTCGGATGTTTCATTCCTACCCTACGATGGATACCTGGGGAAAGACATCAACACGGCTCAGTATATGCGGCGATTTCTTGAAGATAACAGCAGCGGCGTGGATATCCCGTCCGCCGTCATTCTCGAAACCGTGCAGGGCGAAGGCGGAATCCGCGTGGCTTCCGACGAATGGCTGCGCGAGGTCGAAGCGATCTGCCGCGAATTCGACATCCTGCTCATTGTCGATGACATTCAGGTTGGCAATGGCCGCACGGGACATTTCTTCAGTTTTGAACAGTCCGGCATCAAACCGGATATTGTCACAGTCTCCAAATCTTTTTCCGGTTACGGTCTTCCCATGTCGCTGGTTCTGTTTCGCCGCGAGCTCGATATCTGGAAAGCCGGTCAGCACACCGGAACCTTTCGCGGAAACAACCTCGCTTTTGTTTGCGCTTCCGTAGCACTCGAATACTGGAAGGACGACCGTTTTTCCAAAGATGTTTTCCGCAAGGGAGCAATTCTTTCCGACCGTCTCAATGCCATCAGCGGGAAGTATCCTCAATTGAATTCGGAAGTGCGGGGCAGGGGATTCATCTATGGAATGTCTGTTGACCCGCCTGAACTCGCCAGAGAAATTTCTATGGAATGCTTCAAAAACAAATTGATCATAGAATTGGCAGGTGCCAGAAATAATGTTATTAAATTTCTCGCTCCGCTGATTATCCCTGATGAGGTACTCATGGAAGGCCTGGATATCCTGGATGCTTCTATCGGCAGTGTGCTGAAAAACCAATGAAAGAAAGGACAAACCATGCTGGTTCGAACGATCAACGATATCATGGGGACAGACCGGGAAGTCTGGGCCGAAAATCATCACTGGGTCAGCCGCCGGCTTCTTCTGAAAAAAGATGAAATGGGTTTTTCATTCCACGAAACGATCATTTTTGCGGGAACGGAAACACACATCTGGTACAAAGATCACCTAGAGGCCGTTTTTTGTATCGAGGGTGAAGGCGAAGTTGAAACGCTGGCAGACGGAAAGATTTATTCCATAGTGCCGGGGACGATGTATGCCCTCAACAGCCATGACGAGCATCTTTTACGGGCGTCAAAAGACCTCCGTCTTCTGTGTGTTTTCAATCCAGCCGTTGTGGGGACGGAAGTACATCTCGAAGACGGTTCGTATCCGCTTCCGGATTAAGGTCCGTAAGGGGGGAGGCCCGTAACAAATGATTCTTCGGAAGCAACTCTTGCCGCTTGATATATATAATATTTTACATTATTAAATTCTGAACAGAGGTCTGCCTGAAAATCGGGTTGAGGAATTGAGAATTTGTGAAGATTATTTTTGCATTATTCATCCGGGTTTTCGTGAAAGCGATTCTTCAGAGGGTTTAATGCCGTGACATATTATATTCTTATTTCTTTCTGTCTCATTATTCTTCTGGCTTATATCTTTGATATAACATCTAAATATTCCAAACTGCCTGGTGTGCTTTTGCTGATCATCACAGGCATGGCAATTCATTACGTTGCCGATTATTATAAATTACAGCTATTGCCCATAAAGGGCATTCTGCCCTTTATGGGCACTCTCGGTTTGATTCTGATCGTTTTGGAAGCCAGTCTTGATTTGAGTTTAAGTAGAGAAAAAACCAGACTAATCGTGAGTTCCCTGTCTTCGGCCATCGTGCTATTTTTAGTATTTGCGGTTATTTTTACAGGGATATTGTTCTATATTTTCCATCACGATGTCAGGACATCTCTGGTCAATATCATTCCCATTGCCATTATAAGCAGTGCGGTTGCCATCCCATCGGCAATTAGCCTGGCAGACCCGGAAAGGGAATTTGTCATTTATGAAAGCTCCATATCAGATATTGTCGGCATCTTGACCTTCAATTACTTTTTGTTCAGCAGCGGTTCCATGGAATTGGGTATCTTGCGTTTTTTGTGGGACATCATCATCACGATTATTCTTTCTGTTTTATTCAGTTCCGCTCTGGCCGTGATGCTGCACAAAATCAATCACCACGTAAAACATGTTGTGATTATGACGGCTGTTGTTTTAATTTACGCGCTGGCCTATTTGATGCGTTTACCTTCCCTGGTCGTTGTTCTC
>CAZXIP010000260.1:0-2897 GCA_964640755.1 uncultured Smithella sp.
GATGCGGCCTCCACAGGGTGCCGCCATTGGCCAGAGCACCGTATGCCTGTGCCAGTTGAAGCGGTGTGGTTAAATTGAAGCCCTGGCCGATGGATATGGATATGGTTTCACCAAGCTGCCAGGGTTCTTTCATTCGCGCCAGTTTCCAGTCCCTCGTGGGTACAATCCCCTTCTTTTCATGGGCGAGCTCAATGCCGGTCAAGTCACCCAGGCCGAACCGCCTGGCATATTTTGCTATCGTATCCACGCCCAGCATTTTCCCGACCGTATAAAAATAAACGTCGCAAGACTGCACAAGCGCCCTGTGCAGGTTCACCGACCCATGGCCATGTTTATTCCAGCAATGATAGACTCTGTTGCCCAGCTCGAAAGATCCTTTGCAGTGTATCCTGGTTTCGGGCTTGACAACTCCTTCTTCCAGCGCGGCCGCCGCCACAATCAGTTTATAGGTGGAGCCGGGAGGATACTGCCCGGAAATCGCTTTATTGGACAGAGGGTTTAACGGATTTTTCTGCAGTCTCACCCATTCATCCCGTGCAATGCCGCTCGTGAACACATTCGGATCAAACGAAGGCAGGCTGACCATCGCCAGAATGGAACCGTCACGCGGGTCCATCGCGACGGCCGCACCTGAAAGACCCGCAAAGGCTTCCCAGGCTGCCTTCTGCAATGCCAAATCAATCGTCAGAATTAAACTGGAGCCGGCAACAGGATCAATCCGTCCCAGGTTCTTTATGACCTTGCCGCGGGCATTGACTTCAATCAGCTCATTGCCCCGGCGTCCGCGAATATAGGAATCAAAAACTTTTTCGATGCCGGACTTCCCCGTAATATCGCCGGACGAATATTCTTCCGACTCCGCGAGTTCCTCTCTGCTGACCTCACCCGTATAGCCGATTATCGGCGCGATGAACTCTCCATCCAGGTAAAGTCGAATCGGCGTCACATCCACATAAACACCCGGCAGATCAACAGCATTTGTTTCCACCAGGGCAACCTTTTCCATGCTGACATTTCTTTCCAGCCGAACGGGAAGATAAGATTTTAAGGTCTTGGGAAAAGGCTGATCGGATACATAATCAACCGACCTGGTTTTGTAAATATCCTTAATTTTCTGAATGAGCGACTCGGGATTGACGGCTTTTGAGGGCATATATAACACATCAAATGCGGGACGGTTCTCCGCGATGACCCGGCCGTTGCGGTCCATCACCAGGCCCCGCAGCGGCTGGATTTTACGGAAACGAACAGCATTGTTTTCCGACCGCTGTTTGAGCTCGTCCCCCTTGATGACCTGCAGATGCCAGAGGCGCACCGTCAAAACACACAGGGCCAGGCAAACCAGCATCATGATGACATTAAGTTTTTGACGAAACTCCGCCGGCCCAGGTCCGTTGCGGAGTTTGTATTGTTTTTCCATATTTCAAACCTTTTGCTTTGCTCATCACATAGAAAAAGCCGACCGAAAGAACACTGATCAGCAAAGCCTGTAAAACCGAAACGAGCAGCACATCGTCCGAAAAATCAAAACTAAACACAAAGGCATACAGCAAAACAAGCGCCAGAGATTCAAGCAGAGAGCAAACCAGGCTGACGAAAAAAATAATATACAGCTTTTCCGATGCAACGCGTAATGAAACAAAAAAAACCATCAGGAAAATAAGCAAATAAAAAAAGGTGAACAACCCCGGCGTTGCTCCGGACAGACAATCAAAGGCAAATCCCATCACGCACGCCAGGGTGATCCCTTTCACTAAATCCAGTCGGAATCCGGCATAGATCACGGCAACCAGGGACAGTTCAAGGGTCAGCCATCCTGAAAAAAAGATATCGGCCAGGGTGATTTGCAATACAACCAGTAAAATTGCGGCAAAGGGCAACAGGATATAATAAATCATTCTTCCTTCATCTCCCGCTGATCCCGTTCCTGTTGTTCGGCCGCTAAAACCATCACCTCCTCCACTGACGCCAAATCAGCAAACGGGGCCACATGGATTTTGGAAAACAATCCGGCATCCATACGGTTTACATAGCTAACCTTGCCGACAAGAAGTCCCTTGGGAAAAATGTTGCTGAGCCCCGATGTCACAACCACATCCCCTTCTTTGACATCCTGAATTTTGGGAACATACCTGACCACGCAGCCGCGTGATCCGGCGCCACGGGCAATTCCCTGGACACGTGTCCGCTGGATTAAAACATCGACATTGGAATTTTCATCAATCAGCAGCAGGACTTTTGAGCTGTGCCAGGAAACATCCGTTAATCTTCCAATTAATCCGGGCGAAACAAGGACCGGCATCCCGGGCTTCAGGCCGTGCGTTTTACCCTTGTCAATCCAGAGCGTTTTAGAAATAACCGACAGATCCTTGCCGATGACCCGCGCGGCGATCAAACGGTGCGGGTAAGCGTCCTGCAGGGACAACAGTTTTTTTAATCGTTGCGCCTCCAGGTTCCCCTCTTTATACAGGATCAATTCCTCCTGGAGCGCGGCAATTTTACGTTTCAGTTTTTGGTTGTCGTCTTCCAGACCTACCAGGTGAACATAGCGTTTCCAGGCGTTTTTCACACCTGTGACAGACGAGTTAAAAGCTTTCTGAAAGGGTGCCGCAGCCTCCAGTGCCAGGTTTTTCATGACACTGGTTCCCGTATCGTACCTTAAATTATACGAAAGAAAAATGAGAGCAGCGGCAATGATTACACCAACAAGGATGACGGTCCGATAATTCTTTAAAAACATTTTCTACCTGGTATCTTCCGCCAATGAAAAAATAACAAGCTGTCTGACAAACGGGATCACACCGGAATCGTGACATTTTTGAGTACGTTCAGCTGATCCAGTGCCATGCCCGCACCCCGGGCGACTGCAGAAAGCGGATCATCAGCGATGGTAATGG
>CAZXIP010000261.1:0-2895 GCA_964640755.1 uncultured Smithella sp.
CTTATATATGTTTAAATATCTCTTGACAAGGCAAAAAAAAGGCGTATTGTCACGCATCGTAAAGGTAGTGTGTTCACACACTAAAATTTTTGAAAGGAGGAATTGTCTAATGAAGAAGGTATTGGCCATTTTTGTTAGCGTGCTTTTATTGGCTTCTTTATCAATCGCGGCAGTAGGCTGCAAGCAGGCCCCGAAGGAAGAAGCGACGACAGTGGAAGCACCGGCAGCTCCTGCGGCTCCTGAAGCAGCAGCACCGGCAGCCCCTGCGGCTCCTGAAGCAGCAGCACCGGCAGCACCCGAAGCAGCACCGGCAGCCCCTGCGGCTCCCGAAGCAGCACCGGCAGCCCCTGCGGCACCCGAAGCACCGGCGGCAAAATAATTACATAATCAATTGCAGGATTATAGAATCGGGCAATCTTTGCTTTATGCACAGGTTGCCCGGTTTTTTTTGTCTTTAATAGTTAATTCTCTTAAAATATGTTATAAACATAAAAAAACAGGAGGTGCGTTATGGCGGAAAGAGATTGGGATTTGGTAAAGGGTGTGGTGATCGGCGGCCTGATTGGTGCGGCCATCGGCATGCTGTTTGCTCCAAAAAGTGGCAAAGAAACCCGTCAGGACATTGCCGACAAAGCTGACGAACTTCTGGTTAAAGCAAAAGCGGAATATGAAAAAGCGGCGGAAAAAAGCAAAACAGCTTATGAAGCGGCAGTAAAGCGGCTGAAAGAAGCCGAGGGTGTAGCGAAAGAAAAAGTAGAAGAACTGGAAGGAAAAGTGAGCGAGTTTGCTCATCAGGGCGCCGAGACCCTGTCGGAAAGTAAAAGCCGCTTAAAAAAGGCAATTGATGCCGGAAGGGAAGCTTATCGCGAAGAAAAGGATAAACCGATGGTTTAATTGTCGAACCGGATGCCATCAGAGACATTTTACGGATTGTGGATGAAATTTCGGGGAGAAGAACTATGTATCTGGAAATGGGTTTGATCATTATTGGCATTGCCGTGTTGCTGCTGGTGTTATTCTGCATTCCGGTTCTGCTGAAACTCAGGCAGGCGGTAAACGACATCAATATCACGCTGCAAACGTTGAACGAGCGTCTGCCGTTGATTTTGAAAAACATGGAAGAGATTTCAACCAATATCAATCAATCAACAACGGCGATCAACGGCGAAGTTCAAAGGTTTGCCTTTACAGCACAGCGACTGCACATGGTGATGAACGAAGTGGTCGGTGGAATTGAAGCGGTTTCGCCGCTTGCTCTCAAGTATCATGCGTTTCGAAAAGCAACGTGGATAATCCCCGTGATCAAGGGGGTTAGTGCGTTTATCAGAGTGCTCTCGGATAAAGAAAAGGCTTAGGACGAAATGGCGAAGATGACATTTTCCAACAAGTGGGGTCGTGTCGCCGTTTCTAGAAAGCCTCTGTCCTCCGGGGGGCAGAAAACAGTTGAAGATACCGTTCGGGAAATGAAAAACGCCGCCAAGGCACCCGGCGGCGAGGATTACCGAGAAAAATCTTTAAGCATTCACGGATTGGTTTGTGCCCGCTGCGGACGCGAGTTTTCGGGCGTGAACCGGCAGCTGTTGACGGTTCATCACAAAGACGGCAATCATCACAACAATCCTCCGGACGGCAGCAACTGGGAAAACCTCTGTACCTATTGCCACGAAGATGTCCACAGTCGTGAAGTGCTGGCCGGTTATCTCGGAGACAGCGCGTCCGGCAGGGACGTCAGTCTGGTTTATGGAGAAACACCATTGCCGGGGTCGGAAACATCCGGTGTGCTGGCGCAAAAATTAATGCAGGCTCTGCAAAAAAAGAAATAACTCTAATCCACATTTCCGTTTCCTGTCCTCCGCCGGCGCGCGTGCCCTTCAGGGTAGAGGTGGCGAGGAGCGCCGGAGGTGGTGAATCTCATAAATGACCGAGACGCAGGAAGAATTAACGGGGATAGAGCCCTCATCATAGGGAAAAAACACAAGGTGTCTTTAGCGGATGAGGATTTTGGAGTTAATGTTTTCTTTTACCAGTTTGTCGCCCACCGACGTTCCGCAGTAAACGCAGCTGTAGTCATACTTGTCGCCTTCGGAAAGAACGAGAAGAAGTCTTTTTCGCACCGGAACTGCCCGTTTGCATTTCGGACAGAATAATTCTGTAGCGTCAAAATCTTTGTAGGACGGCTTCGTCATTTGTCATCCCTGTCCGGAATATTTTCCCAGTCCGCGAGCCACACGGTAGCTTCGCTGTCGCTGGGAGCGCGCCAGTCGCCGCGAGGGGAAAGAGACCCCCCAGAGCCCACCTTGGGGGAATTGGGAACGCAGGAACGTTTATATTGCGACATTTTAAAGAATCGACTCAGATAAACATGCAGCCATTTCTTGATTTCTTTCAGGCTGTAGCTGTTTTGTTTTTCCGGCGGCACATCCGGCCACGCGCCTTTGTTTTTGTCCTTCCAGGCGCAATAAGCCATGAACGCGACCTTTGTGGGAAGATACCCGAAGCGCGTAATGTAGAAATTGTTGAAATCCTGCAGCTCGTAAGGTCCGATCGACTCTTCTGTTTTCTGCAGCGGCTGGTTGTTGTGCTCACCGGGAATCAGTTCCGGTGAAATTTCTGTTGCCAGGACATCCAGAAGAATCTCAGACACCTTTTTTGAAAACTGATGCGTTTGCGCCACCCAGCGGATCAGATATTGAATCAATGTTTTCGGGACGCTGGCGTTGACGTTGTAGTGCGACATGTGATCGCCGATTCCGTATGTGCACCACCCCAGGGCCAGTTCGCTTAAATCACCCGTTCCCAGCACCAGCGCATTTTTCATGTTGGCCAGCCGGAAAAGATGTGCCGAACGCTGGCCGGCCTGTACATTTTCGAAAGCGATGTCATAAACTTTTTTTC
>CAZXIP010000262.1:0-2891 GCA_964640755.1 uncultured Smithella sp.
ACTTCCATTCCAATGCGCTTGCCCATGTTATCCCTCCTCTACCATCGATATCGCGTGCGGCCAGCATTCGTGTGCGCAGATCCCGCAGCCCTTGCAATAATCGAGATTTGCCTGGAAAAAGCCATCCTCGCTCTGCTGTACGCAACCTTCCGGACAATAGACATAACAGATGCCGCACTTGATGCATTTCGTGTCATTCCAGACAGGTCGCTGCGACCGCCAACTGCCCGTATGATATTCACTGGCGCTGCCCGGCTCGGATACAACACATCCTATGGGAAGCTCTTTCCATGTTTTCAATGCCATAATGGATATACCCCTTAATTGCTTATTTTGATTTCGTCGAAAGCGCGTTTCATTGCGTTGAGATTCTTCTGGGCGATTCTGCCGAACCGGTGTTCAATGGCTTCCTTCATCGCGTCCAGCTCCATGATGCCGATTACTTTGAGCAGCGCTCCGATCATGGTGGTATTGGCAATGGGCACGCCCATTTCCTTGCGCGCGATGCCGGTGCCGTCAACAGTGGCGACTGTACCGCCGAAATTTAATTCCTTACGGATTTCTTCGGGTGTTTTCGGCGTGTTGACGATTAATTTCCCCTCGGGCTTTAACCCATCTGTGACATTAACCAGGCCAATCAGACTGGAATCCAGCACCAAAACCACATCGGGTTCGTAAATTCCCGAACGGACGTTGATTTTCTTGTCATCAATGCGTGTAAACGCGGCAACCGGCGCCCCTCTTCTCTCCGGACCGAAACTCGGAAATCCCTGAGCGTATTTTCCTGCGGAAATTGCCGATACCGCCAGTAATTCCACGGATGTTACTGCTCCCTGACCGCCCCGTCCATGCCATCTTACTTCGATCATTATATTACGATCTCCTTCATTATCTATAAAAAATAAAAATAACCCTTATTATAGAATTTTTTTCGAGTCAATATTTTTTCATTTTATCTGTCGGGAGCTTTATTTCGAAAGAATACGCCATCTGCTCTGTTCAGACAGGTACAGATCGTTGCCCCGTGAATCATTGATGACGACCAGCGGCAGATCGGCGACGGTGAGCTTTCGGATTGCCTCCGGTCCCAGATCTTCATAGGCAACCAGTTCCACTTTTTTTACGCACCGGGCTGTCAGGGCGGCGATCCCGCCGATCGCGCCGAAATAAACCGCTTTGTGCCGACGGATCGCTTTGACCACCTCTGGAGACCGGCCACCTTTGCCGATCATTCCTTTGAGTCCATGTTCGATGAACGCAGGCGTGAACGCATCCATGCGGTAGCTGGTTGTCGGACCGATCGAGCCGATCACCCTGCCCGGCGGAGCCGGCGATGGAGCGGCATAGAAAAGAGTTGCTGTCGATAAATCAATCGGCAGAACAAGGCCCTTTTTTAATGCATCATACATTCTTCTGTGTGCCGCATCCCGGGCCGTGTAAACTTCGCCGCTCAGGAGCACCATGTCTCCCGCATGAAGCGAAATGATAATTTTTTTTGTCAGAGGTGTTTCAATTTTTCGTGTCGTGTTCATTTTTCTTTCTTTTTCATGCCCGACCCGGAGGCTTTTTCACAAAGTCGTCTCTTTGTGCCTGGCGACATGGCACTGGATATTCACCGCCACCGGCAGGGAGGCGATATGGCAGGGCATCATCTCTGCGTGAACGCCCAGGGTCGTTACCCTGCCGCCCATCCCGGCGGGACCTATGCCTGTTTTATTAATGTTTTCAAAAAGTTCTTTTTCCAACGTCGCCAGCCGTTTGTCCGATTGGTTCTTTTTCCCCATTTTCCTTAAAAGCGCTTTTTTTGCCAGGATGCAGGCCTGATCAAGCGACCCGCCTATACCGACACCCACGATAATTGGCGGGCAGGGATTGGCCCCCGCTTTTTCCACGGTCTCCAGGACAAATTGTTTAATGCCGTCCATGCCCACTGCCGGAGTCAGCATTTTTGCGGCGCTACAGTTTTCACTGCCGCCGCCTTTGGGCATGGCAATGATTCTTAATTGATTGCCGGGCACAATGTCCGTGTGGATGACCGCGGGGGTATTGTCCTTAGTATTGGTTCTGGTAAGAGGATCACAAAGAGATTTGCGAAGATATCCTTCCCGGTAGGCCTGCCGCACCCCTTCTTCAAGGGCATCGTGCAAGCTCCCGCCAACGATGCGGACGTCCTGACCTGCCTCGACAAACAAAACCGCCAGGCCGGTATCCTGACAAATCGGCATTGCGTCCCGGCAGGCGATGTCGGCGTTCTGGAGAATTTTCGAAAGCACCTGTCTTCCGATGGGCGATTCTTCCCGCTTCAGGGCGGAGCGCAGAGAGCAAACCACATCCGGTCCCAGATTTCGGTTGGCTTCAATAAATAATTCCCGGACGGCCGCGGTAATGCGTTTCGTGTGAATCCGCCTCAATTTTGTTTTGGTTGTAATTTCCATATCCATGAAACTGTTTTCTCCATGACGCCTTAAAACAGTCAGAGGCAAGGCGCGCGAATATTGAGGAATGAGGCCTACTTTTGCGTAGGCCGCAGTGACGAAAGATGAAGCGCAACGCAGCACATGGCTGTTTTAAGGCGTCATGCTACATGCCGCGCCGGAACTCCAACGATTTAGATATCGTCATCTTATCCACATACTTTAAATCGCCGCCCATGGGGACGCCCGTGGCAATGCGCGTAATCCGGATGTTCGAATCCTTGAACATCCGGGTGATTAAGAGTGCCGTGGATTCACCATGAACGTTGGGATTCGTGGCCAGAATCAGTTCCTCAACATGACCCTCGCTGATTCTTTTCTGTAATTCACCGAGGCGCAGATGCTCCGGTCCGATACCGTCAAGCGGCGCCAGCGCACCGTGCAGAACGTGATAGGTTCCGTGGAAAACGCCGCTTT
>CAZXIP010000263.1:0-2851 GCA_964640755.1 uncultured Smithella sp.
CCACCGGAATGCAAAAAGAGGGTTTCTGTCTTGCCTGTTACACCGGCGACTATCCTATTGCCCCTCCAGAAAAAATCGATAAGTTCTGCATGGAATTAAAATAAGCATTTATTAGCCTTCATTAATTCCACTTCAATGATGTTATCATTTACCATGTTTTCTAATTGCTTGACCACTTGTTGTTTTTGCATTATAAGCCCCGCAGTCTAAATATCAGGTATACAGCATCGGGAGGAAAACATGAGAATCATATTATTGGGAGCGCCGGGCGCGGGTAAGGGTACAGTAGCCAAATTGTTGACGGAATTTGACGGATCCGTGCAGATATCGACTGGCGACATTTTACGTTCAGCCGTGAAAGAAGGCACCCCTCTGGGAAAGAAAGCCAAAGAATATATGGATCGGGGAGACCTGGTGCCTGATTCCTTAATCATGGACATCATGGAAGCAAGGCTACAGGAACCGGACTGCCAGAAAGGATTTATTCTGGACGGTTTCCCGCGGACGATTCCGCAGGCGGAAGAACTTAAGAAACTGCTGGCCAAACTCAATATTAAAATGGATTTTGTGGCCAATCTGGACGTCCCGCGCGATGTCATCCTGGATCGATTGACGACAAGAAGAACCTGCTGCAATCCTGCCTGTCAGGCTATTTACAACATCAAAAGCAATCCGCCGAAAGAAGACGGAACGTGTACCTTATGTAATCATCAGACCATTCAGCGCGATGACGAAACGGAAGCGGCGATAACCAACCGTTTGGAAACATACAACCAGAAAACAGCACCACTGATTGGTTTTTATGAAAAAGAGGGACTGCTGAAAACGTTCCTGTCGCTCAGTTCCAAAGATACGGTTGCAGAAATTAAAAAAGCCCTGAAATCCTCAAACCTCAATAATTAAATGATTGAGTATGAAAAAGAGCTGAATCCCGAACAGTACCGGGTCGTCACAGAAGAAGGCGGGCCGCTTCTTGTTCTCGCTGGAGCAGGAAGCGGTAAAACGCGGACACTGACTTACCGGGTGGCTCATCTTCTGGAATCCGGCGTCCGGCCGGAAAGCATTCTGCTGGCGACATTCACGAATAAAGCTGCACGATCCATGCTGAACCGGGTGGAAAGCCTTGTTCATTGCTACACCGGAAAGATAATGGGCGGCACGTTTCATTCCATTGCCCATCGCTTCCTGAGAAGCTATGCTTTTCGCCTGGGTTATCAGAACAGTTTTTCCATTGTGGACAGTGAGGATTCCCGCCAGATTATTGCGCAGGTGATGGCCGAACTAAAGATTGACACCAAACTGACCAAATTTCCCAAGAACAATATTATCGCAGAAATGATCGGCCTGGCGCTGAATACCGAGGACACGCTGGAAGAGGTGATTGCGTCCAGATATCCCTTTTTTCTGCATCTGAGTCAGGAAATCCATCAGATTGCCTGCCGTTATGAGCAAAAAAAGAAAGACCTCTCCGTGATGGATTTTGACGATTTGCTGATCAATTGCCGCCTGCTGCTCCGTCAGCACCCGGATATTCTGCAGACACTTTCACAAAGATTTTTGCACGTGCTGGTGGATGAGTATCAGGACACCAACATCATTCAGGCGGATATCATTGATCTGCTGGCCACCGGCCATCGCAACCTGATGGTTGTGGGTGACGATTCACAAAGCATCTATTCTTTTCGCGGTGCCAATTTCGAAAACATCATCCATTTTCCGGAACGATATCCCGACTGCAAAATATTCAAACTGGAGACCAACTACCGCAGTACGCCGGAAATCCTGCATCTGGCAAACCTGAGCATCAACAATAATGAAAACCAGTTTCCCAAAGCGCTGAAAGCCGTCCGAAGTAAAGGAATGCGGCCGGTCATGGTTTCCGCGCAAAATGTTTTAAAGCAGGCGGATTTTGTTGCGCAGAGGATTGCCGAACTGTCCCGCAGCGGCGTGCCGTTTTCTGAGATGGCCGTGCTCTACCGCGCCCACTATCATTCAATGGAAGTGCAGATGGAGTTTGTGAGGCGCGATATTCCTTTTGAAATACGTTCCGGCATCCGTTTCTTCGAACAGGCGCACATCAAAGATGTAACATCCTACATGCGGGTTTTGGTCAACCCGCATGATGAACTGGCCTGGCGAAGGCTTTTGATGATGTATCCCAAAATCGGCAAGGTCACGTTTGAAAAAATCTGGAGCCGGCTGGCCGGGCAGGACAACCCGCTGGAGTCTTTGCTTGAGGAATCGTTTATGAAAACCCTGCCCAAAGCATCTCATAACGGTGTCGGGCAGTGTCGGAGTACCTTGTTGATTTTGCTTTCGCTGGATGTCCCCGACAGAACCCCGGAAAAAATCATCGATTTGCTGTTGAACAAAAGCGATTACCGGACTTATCTGCAGGATAATTATGGCGACGCGTCCGCACGGGAGGATGATTTGATCCAGCTGGGAAATTTTGCGGCAAAATTTGAGCGCATGGATGACTTCCTGAACGAATTGGCGCTGCTTACCAATATGTCCAAAGAAGAAGAAATTGAAGAAAGGCCCGACGATAAGGTTATTTTAAGCACGATCCACCAGGCCAAAGGACTGGAATGGTCTTATGTGTTCCTGATCTGGTGCGCCGACGGTATGATTCCTCTGCAACGCGCCCTTAAGGATGCGGGCGGAGAAGAAGAGGAAAGAAGGCTTTTTTATGTGGCCGTTACGCGCGCCAAGGATCAGCTATACCTTTCTTCGCCCGTGTTGGATTATACCCGGGCTGCCGGCACGTTGACGCTTAGCCCGTCCCGTTTTATCAGTGAAATAGCGCCCCTGTCGTCAAAAGACGAGCAGCGCGCCTTTGAGCAATGGA
>CAZXIP010000264.1:0-2813 GCA_964640755.1 uncultured Smithella sp.
CGCGCTTCAACAGGGAATATACCTCACCACTGGCTGAATCTTCCACTATTTTTATTAAATCTTCAATCCAGAAAAATTTTTTGAAACGCACCTTTACCGTGACGATACTGCGTTGGTTGTGGGCTCCGAAGGCGCTGATCTCCTTGGAGCAGGGGCAAAGTGTGGTGACCGGCACGACCACGCCCACCAGAAAGTCTGATTTTTCACCATTGTGTTCACCCGCAAACACGCATCGGTACTCCATCATGCTGCGGGCATGGGAAATGGGTGCCGTCTTTTTGAGAAAATAGGGAAACTCGATTTCCATGTGCGCAGACTGCGCGTGCAATTTTTGCCTCATTTTATCAAGAATCATTTTGAAGGTTTTGATGTTGATCTGACCCCGGAAATCATTGAGCACCTCCACAAACCGGCTCATGTGTGTGCCCTTGAAATGATGCGGCAGATTGACGTACATGTTGATGGTGGCGCTCACCGGTTGCGTTCCGCGCGCGCGGTCGAGCACGATGATCGGGTACTTGATGTTTTTCACCCCGACTTTTTTAATGTCAATATTGCGTGAATCTTTCTGGTTTTGAATATCAATCATAATAAAAAAATAGGTAAAAGGTGAAAGGTTCAAGGCTAAAGGTTAAAAGCGGTGAGCTTCGCTAATTATTAATGTATTCTCTTTCTTGCCTTGCCCCTTGTACCTTTTTCCTTTATCCTTCTGTGTATGTAACCGCCGCGGATTCCGATTCCCACACTTTGACGCGCAGTATTTTGACTCGGGATTCAGTGACTTTGCCCTGCATTTCTTTATATAAGAAGCAGGCGATATTTTCCGAAGACGGATTTTTTTCCTTAAAAAAGGGAAGATCATTCAAATGCTGGTGATCCATCTGGTCGAGGATGTCCTTAAGCCAAACTTTAAGCAGGCGGAAATCAATCAGAATCCCTTCGGAATTCAGATCCGGCGCGTCTACGGTCACCTCCACCTTGAAATTATGCCCGTGGAGTTCCTCGCATTTGCCTCCTATTTCCGACAGCAGATGCGCTGCGGAAAATGATTTAATAATAGTTACTTCGAACATTTTCAGTTTCCCTGTTTTTTTAATGTTGAATTACTAACATATTTTATAGTGTGGGGGAACAATTAATATTTATCTTGACTGTCCCGCATATTGACGCTCATATTTAGTATTATTGACAATTAACTATATCTGAATTAAACGTTTCAATAACCGGTCTGAAATAAGCAAAAGGAAGAAGCTCAAGGCTATACCGGGTGGTGACATCCGTGATATTAAACAATGGCTGATTATTCTTTTTGGGGGGAAGCATATTTTTCCAAAGAAGATTAAATAGTTTAAATAAATTATGTAATTATGGACAATCGACGAATATTTGAATGATGAAAATTACGAGTGCAGAATTTATCAAAAGCGCGGTCTGGCCACCGCAGTATCCCCCGGCGACAATGCCGGAAATTGCTTTTGTCGGCCGGTCCAATGTCGGGAAATCATCCCTGATGAATACGCTTGTTGGCCGGAAGCAGCTCGCTAAAACAAGCCAGACACCCGGGCGTACGCAGTTGATTAATTTTTTTGCCGTCAACAAATCCACATCATTTGTCGATCTTCCGGGTTATGGTTTTGCCAAGGTGTCCCGGTCTGTAAAAAAAGACTGGGGAGACATGATAGAAGCTTACCTGCGGGAACGGCAAAGTCTTGCCATGGTTATTTTTATTCTGGATATCCGCCGTGATCCAAGTGAAGACGATTTATCCTTGCGGGATTGGCTCAAATATTATCGGATTCCCTTCACAGCCGTTTTGACAAAATCGGATAAATTATCAAATAACCAGTCGATTGGACGAAAAAGAATTATCGAAAAATTGCTTGGTGCAGACACTGAGAAAAAAACAATCCTTTTTTCCGCGAAAACACAAAAGGGAAGGGAAGAACTCTGGGGAATCATAGAAAACCATCTCTCATCCCTGCAGAGCCATTAGCAGAAGTTCAGACGAATAAAGTGAAAATGGCCGGTGATTTTTTTTCAATGCACCTGTTGGAATCAACCGATATGGAATGAACGCTGGTCAAAAATTTATAATCATTATTTCAAATATTTAAGCTCTAAAATCCATATCAATAAATCTTCTCTGCTTGACAGGGCATGGAAAGTATGTTAGCGGACGAACGCCGGTCAGACGTTGTGTCTGACGGATTTTGACATGGCTTTTTTACATAAATTACGAGGTGTAATCACGTGGTAAAAGATAACGAAAAAGTTGGTGCAGTAATGGTGGTTGGCGCTGGAATCGCCGGTATTCAGGCCTCCCTTGATTTAGCCAATTCCGGAATGAAAGTTTATCTCGTTGAAAACGGGATCAGCATCGGCGGTGTTATGGCCCAGCTGGACAAGACCTTTCCCACAAATGATTGTTCCGCCTGTATTCTCTCTCCCAAGCTTGTCGAAGTCGGCCGTCACCCGAATGTTACCATTAAAACAAGACGGACGGTCGAGACCGTGGAAGGCGAACCCGGAAAGTTCAAGGTTAAGCTCACCTCCGCCCCCCGCTATGTCAACCTCGATAAATGCACCGGCTGCGGAGACTGCGCGAATGTCTGCCCGATTACGGTCAAGGCCGCATTCAATGGCAATTTGAGCGAGAGAAAAGCAATCTATCGACACTTCCCCCAGGCGATTCCCAGCGGTTTTGCCATTGATAAACTGGGTACATCGCCCTGTAAAGCCAACTGCCCCACCCATATCAGCGTTCAGGGTTATGTGGCGCTCATTGCCGAAGGAAAATTCAAGGAAGCCCTCAA
>CAZXIP010000265.1:0-2773 GCA_964640755.1 uncultured Smithella sp.
CGCAATCGCACACGACGGGACGATCAGCCAATACGGCGAAAGAAGCCGTGACGCTGGTTTTGCCCGTTCCACCTTTTCCGCTGATAATGACAAGTTCTTTCATTCTTGCTTCTCCGCTATCTTATAAAACAAGTCGTGTTCCGTGCGCAGCGTTGTAATTCGTTTTTCGTCCACGAGCTTTTTGAGTTTCTTGGCTGCGTCATGCGGATGCAAACCCAGCCCCGAACAGATTCCGGTCAGCGTGCAGGGGCGTCTCGCCAGCAGGGAAACAATTTCCTCGTTAGCGGTATCTTTTGCGTCACTGATGGGAAAATCAACGGATTCATCATCGCTTATGATATCCACCGCGCCCGTAAAGAGACTGGCAAGATTTTTCATCTGGTTCTTTTCCACGGTGCAGGCAAACTCTTCCGCCGCCGGCCGGCAAACGGTGTTGAGCTGGACTTTTAAGGCGCCAATTTTTTTTGCCAAGGCGGCTATCTTTTTCATGTCCGCAGCCATTGAGGTTACGCCGGAAATCAGAAGAACCTCCAACCAAACCTGTCCGGGGAAATCCCTCGTGAATTCAATCAGGCCATTGACCATGTTATCGAAGGAAATATCCGGATGCGGCCGGTTGACATATTGAAACATTTTTTCATCACCGGCGTCTAGTGATGGAATCACTAGATCCGCCTGCATTAAAGCGGCGCGCACTTCCGGCAGATAAAGCAAAGAACCGTTGGTCAAAACGGCCACGGGAATATTGGTCATGTTCTTAATCATGCCGATCAGTTCGCCGATATAGGAATGCAGCGTCGGCTCACCGGAACCGGCGATACTGATGTAATCAGGACGTTCTCCTGTTGCCAGTTTCCTCTTCAATTCGTTTAAAATCTCCTTGACGGGCACGTAGGAGAGCCGCTCGAGCGTCTTATTCGTTGTGTGACCCAACTGACAATAAATGCAATCATACGTACAGGTTTTGAAGGGCACCAGATCGATACCCAATGAGCGTCCTAGTCTGCGGGAGGGTACGGGACCGTAAAGATATTTAAAACCACTTGAACTCATTTTCTAGTCTCCACAGGGCGCTTGCCCGCAACGCTGGCTTGCTCCGCAGCAGGTCTTGCCCGTTTCTTCCAAAGAGCATCCCTTGCGTGAGTCACGTAGACTTTGGCCCTGCGATTTCAAAATAAAGCCGCTGCCGCCGCTCACCAGTCTTTGGATTTTGCCCTTGCACTCGGGACATTCCTTAAGAGGTTCATCTTTGATACTTTGTTGTTTTTCGAAGTGCAGTCCGCAGAGGCTGCATTCATATTCGTAAGTTGGCATATTTACAAACTCCTCTTCTTTTCAAATATCGTGAGTTTCGAAATCAGACGTTGAAACAAATTTCGATATTCCGGCAGCGCATCAACCATCAGAATTCCCCGTGAATAGCTTTCGGCGATTTTCCGGTCATCGGGAATTTCAAGCAGGATGGTGATGCCTTCTTTTTCACAATAGCTGTGCACACTCTCATCCCCGCTGCCCATGCGATTGATTATGACACCGAAAGGTATTTTGAGTTCGCGCACCATATCCACTGCAAGCGAAAGATCGTTCAGGCCAAACGGTGTAGGTTCTGTGACCAGCAATACCAGATCCGCATCCCGAATAGCCGCAATCACCGGGCAGGATGTTCCCGGAGGTGCATCCAGAACGGCCGGTAAATTATTTTGCAGGCGCTCTTTGACCGCCCGGATCAGCGGTGGAGCCATGGCCACACCCACATCCAGACGTCCGCCGGTGAGAGTGATGTTTTCCGACACCATCGTTTCCACAACGCCGATGCGTCTGCCAACCTCCGAGATGGCATTTTTGGGGCACACCATTCTGCAGCCGCCGCAGCCGTGACACATTTCCGGGAAGATCAGCGGTGCTGTCCCGAATGTGACGATGGCGTGGTATTCACAAAACTTGCTGCATTCACCGCAACCATCGCAAAGCGATTCGTCAACCTGCGGAATCGGTATCGTAACGATTTCTTCTTTGATTTTGTCTCCCGTGAGAAATAAATGTGCGTTGGGCTCTTCCACGTCACAGTCCAGGAGCTGAACCGGTACACCCATTGTACGTGCCAGATTGACAGATACGGTTGTTTTGCCTGTTCCGCCTTTTCCGGAAGCGATAGAAATTCTCATGTCATGCCTCCATCGGAGACGGAAACCGGGCGCTTGCCATCGCCGTTTTCTTTTTTAATCCAGAGCAAAGGAAAGACAATGTCACTGGTGCAGCAGGGCACCCAGACCGCCAGAAACAGAAAGACGGCAATTAATATTGTGGTAACGACATCAATGGAGGTTCCCAATGCCATCAGAATGTGAAAGAGCGATGCCCAGGTGCTGAGCAGCACGTGTCCCGCATGGGGAATCCTGGTGTGGGATATGACATAGCCCAGCGCGATGCCGGCCAGCGCCAGCGGATTGACCAGCCACCATTTTTCAATAAAGCCCAGATGAATACCACGATAGGGGAGGTCAAGCAGCCATTCTCCGGTAAAGGGAATGAGCGAATCGCTCAATGTGGCAATGCCGACCGATCCAAAGTATCCAATAAGGATTGTTCGCCAAATGCCGCCACCGGAGTGCAGTCGGTACATCGCCGTGGTTACAATGGCACTCAGCAGCACGTGCAGCGGATGCATCGTCCAGAACAGTGTGGTCGAAATTTCGCTTGGTATTCGGAATTGAATAAAAGCGGCCATAATGACAATGCCCGTTACGGTTCCAAATGCCGTAAAGGGAGCATG
>CAZXIP010000266.1:0-2755 GCA_964640755.1 uncultured Smithella sp.
AAAATATGACATGGTGGTTGCAAATTTCTTTTTGAACGTCTTTTACCGGGACACGATGACAAAAGTCCTGGAGCAGCTCGTACGGCTGGGGAAACCGGGGGCAAAAATTGTCGTGGGCGATTTTTCCTATCCCACAGGCAATGTCTTCTCGAAGGCCTTCAAGGTCATTTACTGGTACGGAGCCGTCATTTTCTTCTGGCTCTTCGCCAGAAACGCCGTTCACAACATCTATAATTATCCGGAATTCATGGAAAACGCCGGATTGGTCATTAAGGAAAAAAAATACTACAAGCTGGGTATTGTTAATTGTTACTGGTCTGTCCTTGGCGAAAAACCTGCATAAGGATGGCATTTAATTAATAATTAAATTATTCATTTTGAGGTGACGATAGTGGAAAAAGTTCTGGCATTTCCCGCGGGAGCAGTTACTGATGAAAGTGGTTTTTCTCACACGGAACGAGTAGCTTACCTGAAGGAACATGGCGCACATTCGCAGTCCTTCTCAACCATGCAGCCGGGTATGGAGTATTTCGATCTTCCCGGCATCGGTTACATTGCCTTCATGAAGAAGTGGGGATTCAAGATGGTACTTGCTGATCCGGTCTGCGACCCGGTCCACTTCGAGCTCATCATCGACAAGTTTCTGAAATGTCATCCGTCCGCCCAGTTCATACAGGTAACCAAACCGGTTGTTGACATCCTCCGCCGGAAATACAAATATTACGGGACTCAATTCGGTTCGGAAATCCGGATCGATCTGCAGAAATGGAACCTCAAAGGCGGCAAGAAACAGGTAATCCGCACGGCCATCAACCAGTCGGCCACCATGGGTGTCGAGATCAGGGAGAGCCACCGGGACGATCATGCCGAAGAAATATCCAAAAGCTGGATCAAGACGAGGGCGTGCAGCCGGCAGGAAATCCGCTTTCTGATCAGGCCGCTCAAAAATGACTACAACGAAAACTCACGACATTTCTACGCCTACCTGAAAGGCAAACCCGTCGCCTTCATCTTTTTCGATCCGATTTATGAAGGAAACCGTCTCGTCAGTTACGTGCCCAATATCTCCCGGTCCTGCCCTTCCTTCAAACAGGGACTGTGGTACGTGATCATGAACCACGCCATGGAAATCTTCAAACAGGAAGGCGTGCCCTACCTGGATCTCGGTCTGGTTCCGCTGATGGTGGCCGATGAAATCGAGCCACAGGAATCAAAGATGCTCCGGAGAATCACCGGCCTCATACATGAAAAGGGTAATTTCCTCTTCAACTTCAAGGGGCTCGAATTCGCGAAGGGTCGTTTTCAGGGCACGGTGGGAAAAAACTACTGCTGTCACAGGAGGTCAACACCCCTACTCTCCTTGCTTGCCCTTCTGAGAATGACAGGGGTCATCTAGCGCAGTGCGTCAGCAATAAGCTGTCATATTGATCCTGTTCGACTACGCTCAGGATAAACTCCGGGAGAAATCTTAAAGACTTCTCATCCCGACTCATCGGGATTCGAAGTGACACGAAGGAAATTCCTTTGACCTTTGACCTTGTCCCTTGTCCCTTGTCCCTTGTCCCTTGATCCTTGATCCTTGCACCTTGCCTTTCTGGTCGCTGAGCCTGTCGAAGCGCGAACATGCAACCCGTCGGGTTATAACACCCAGAAACAACAAATCTCTCTATTTAGTAATCCGGGTTTAAGACAGCGACAAAAGGTAAGAGCGGAGGTTCGTCTTGGCGTTGGTCAGTCCTAATTTCCGGCGGATGTTGTTGCGGTGGAATTCAACACCCCGCTCGGAAACATTGATCATTGAAGCGATCTCTTTGGATGATTTTCCTTCCTTCACCAGGCCGGCCACCTGAATCTCTACTGGAGTGAGGTTCAAAAACCGGTTGGAGAAGCGGTGAAGAAAAGGTGAAACAATCGTCTGGAGATTGGTCTCAAGGCTATCCACATAGATCTTCTGTCTGTCGTTGAGGCGACAGCCCCGCAGACGCTCAAGGGAAGGAAGCAGCAGACTCCTGACGTTGGCCAGAACCATTTCTTCCAGTTCGTTCTTGTCCTTTTCCCGTTGTTCAAGAAGGACCTTCAATGCAGTGTTTGTCTCCTGCAGATTCATGGCGTTGAGCTTCAGGTCCCGCTCTTTTTGCCGGAGGTTCTTTTCGGCCAGTCTTTTTTCTTCTATCTCTTTGCGGAGTTTCTCGTTGACCTCGGTCAGCGCGGTCGTCCTTTGCGCCACCCGCTGTTCCAGTTCATCCAGCGTACGCCTGAGCTCCTCCTGTACCCGGTTCTTTTCCGTAACATCTACTAAAGAACCCATCAGGCAGATCGGCCGGTTCTGCTCATCCGTAACAAGGTGCGCAGAGATCTGAATAGTTACATCGCGTCCGTCCTTTGCATTGGCAGTGATCTCCCCCTGCCAGTTGCCCTTCTCGAACACGTGCTGGAGAATCTGTTCGACCACCTGCTGGGACTGGACGAAAGTGAAAATGGACCGCCCGATAATCTCAGAAGCGTCTTCACCTCCCCACAGGCGGAGAAAAGCCTCGTTCACATAGGTTATACGGCCCTCAAGATCTCCGAAAACGATGGCGTTGATGGAAGAGGCAATGGCATGGTCCTTGATGCGCAATTCCTCAAATGCCTGGCGGGTGCGGGTGATATCAACAAACGAACACAGAGTGCCGACAGGCTCACCGTTCTCATCACGCACCACACTCGCAGACATATGAGATACAATTCGTGAGCCGTCCTTCTTGCGCCCGGC
>CAZXIP010000267.1:0-2751 GCA_964640755.1 uncultured Smithella sp.
CGGAGAATGTTCTGAACGCCATGGAAAAACAGATGCAGGCCGAACGGGAGAAGCGTGCGGTTATTCTGCAATCGGAAGGTCAAAAGCAGTCGGCAGTCAACGTGGCCGAAGGCCAGAAGCAGAAAGTCGTGCTGGAATCGGAGGCAACGCAACAGCGGCAAATCAATGAAGCCAACGGCCAGGCGCAAGCCATCCGTGCCATCGCCGATGCGACGGCAGACGGGTTGAAAGCGGTTGCTGGCGCAGTGCAAACCCAGGGTGGCATGGAAGCGATCCAGCTGAGGGTAGCGGAGAAACTGGTTGAACAGTTCGGTCACCTGGCAAAACAGGGAAATACCATGATTCTTCCAGCCAACTTCGGAGACATGTCCTCTTTGATCGCCACAGCCATGAGCGTCGTGAAACAGACGAAATAAATTTCAGCAGGCGGGCGGAAATACTTCCGCCCGCTATCTTTATTGTTATGCAACAAAATCTCATCACCCTCCCCGGTCCCACGGTCAAAGGTATTTATTTTTCCCGCCGATTGTGATTATATAAACTGTCTGCGTAAAAAAGTAATGACGCGGCGGAGCAGCCCATGAACCTGGAAAAAAAGTCAAAAAAAGAACTGATCGATCTGGTGAATCATTTACGTGCACCGTTATCGATCAGCGATCCCCGGCAGATCAAAGGCACATCGGAAAAAGACCTGTACAAAATCCTGGCATACAGCTCACAAGTGGGCTGCTACATAATGCAGAACAGACGTTTTCGGTTCATCAATTCCCACTTTCTGGAATATACAGGCTATACCGAAAACAAGATGCTCAAAATGAACCCGGCATCGCTCATTCTGCCGGAAGACCGGCGAAAAACGGCCAAAAACGCTATCATGATGCTCAAGCAGGAGCGCTTTTCACCCTACGAATTTCGTATTGTCACGAAAGACGGGCAGATCAAATGGATCATGGAAACCGTCATGTCCATTACCTACAAGGGGAAGCGGGCCATTCTCGGCAATTCCATGGATGTGACCGAACGCAAGGAGGCAAGCCGCAGACTCGAGGAACTCGAAGCCCTGGAATCCTCCATTCTCGATGCAATTCCCCAGGCGGTCGTCGGCCTGCACGAACGGCGAATTAACTTCGCCAATCATGCAGTGAAAGTCATCTTCGGATGGCATCGCGAGGAACTTATCGGCAAGAGCATTAAAATGATCTACCGCAATGCAAAAGAAGCAGAGATAATTGGTGATCTCTTTTATTCCAAACTGGAGCACCAGCGTACATTTGAGACGGAATTTCCCTGTCTGTGCAAGGACGGGCGGGAAATCATCTGCCGGATCAAAGCATCCCGTATCGGGGAAAAGCTTCGCGAAAAGCGCATCGTCGTCACGTATGAAGATATCACAACGGAAAAAAAGGTTCAGGAGGACCTTGAGCGATCGCGTCAGGAACTACGCAATCTGTCCATTCATCTCCAGTCGGTGCGCGAGGAAGAAAGAACCCTCGTTGCACGGAAAATTCATGACGAACTGGGGCAATCACTGACCGCGTTGCAGATGGATCTGTCCTGGCTCTCGGGACGGCTTCCGTCAGACAGTCAAATCATCCGGGATAAGACCCAGAGCATGTCGGATCTGGTTGATGCCACCATTGAAAGTGTACACAACATCACGGCTGACCTGCGTCCCAGCCTGCTGGATGATCTGGGACTTCCGGCGGCCATCGAATGGCAGGCCACAGAATTTCAAAAACGCTTCGGCATTCGCTGCCAAGCGCATATCAAATGCTCAAACATTAGTATCGATAAAGCACTGGTTACGGACGTCTTCCGTATTTTCCAGGAAGCGCTCACCAATATCGCGAGGCACGCCAAAGCAACGCAGTGCAAAGTCAACCTTACGGAAAACGGAAAGGATCTCTGCCTGGATGTGACGGACAACGGAGTCGGCATCACCCAATGGCAGGTGGACGATCCTCGCTCCTTCGGAATGATCGGCATGCGGGAACGAGCCCATCTCTGGGGCGGCACGGTTCACGTCCGCAATGTCAAGCCATCCGGAACAACGGTAAAGGTGCTGATTCCAATCAAGTAAAGGAGAAAAACAGATATGATACGCATACTGGTTGCCGATGATCACGCCGTAGTGCGTCAGGGGGTGATTCAGATTCTGGCAGACGTTAAGGACATTCTGGTCAAGGATGAAGCGCAAAACGGCGCAGAGACGCTGGACAAGGTTCTTAAATATGAATATGACGTGGTTCTGCTCGATATCTCCATGCCGGGACGCAGCGGCCTGGAAGTTCTAACGGACATCAAGGCCCAGCGACCGAAGCTGGCCGTCTTGATTTTGAGCATGCACCCTGAAGAACAATACGCGGTGCGGGCACTGCGCGCGGGCGCGTCCGGCTATCTAACCAAGGCCAGCGCTCCCCAGGAACTGATCGGCGCCATCCGCAAGGTGGCCAGCGGCGGGAAATACGTAACGGCGTCGCTCGCTGAAAAACTGGCCGACGAACTGGAAGTAAACACCGGGAAGCTGCCCCATGAAAGGCTCTCCGACCGCGAACACCAGGTGATGCTGATGCTGGCGGAAGGCAAGTCCGTTTCCGATATCGCCTCCGAACTTTGCCTGAGCGTCAAAACCATCAGCACCTACCGCACCCGCGTTATGGAGAAAATGGGTTTGAAAAAGAATGCTGAACTCACCCTTTACGCCGTCCACAACAAACTCATCAATTAATGAATACTCTTTTTCAAACAGTA
>CAZXIP010000268.1:0-2715 GCA_964640755.1 uncultured Smithella sp.
CTTCTGCATTAGTCAGTGGATTGATGGTGAAATCAACTTATTTTGATTATCATATATTAAATAAAAAAACCCTGTCAAGATTTTAAAAGGGATATACATCTTACGCTCAGGCTGTCTTTCCCGGCACCAAGCGGTCAAACCATCTCATCCAGTGCTTTAAATTACATTGACAAACATGAGCCGTGGACATAAAGAGTCAATAAAGGCGAAAATTATGGGTCATTCAGATCAAATCCAAACCAGCAGCTATTACGAAGAACTGTTGAACAGTATTACGCATGGTACGGGTGTCCTTTTAAGCATCGCCGCCCTGATTTTGCTGATCGTATTTTCCAGTACCTACGGCAGCACGGGGCATGTCGTAAGTTGCACCATTTTTGGTATTACATTGATTTTATTATACACGGCATCCACTCTTTACCACAGTTTTCAAAAACCGCAGATCAAAAATGTATTGAAAGTCATCGACCACTCCTGCATATATCTTCTGATCGCAGGAACATATACTCCGTTTCTGCTCGTGACCCTCCGTGGTACTTTGGGATGGACGATGTTTGCTGTGGTCTGGTGTCTTGCAATTACCGGGGTCGTATTCAAAATTTTTTTTGTACACCGTTTTAAGGTCATTTCAACAATCGCCTACCTTTTTATGGGCTGGCTTGTGGTTTTTGCCATTAAACCCCTGATTGTTTCAATGCCGGCGGGAGGAATTGTCTGGTTGTTCGCGGGCGGCCTAGCCTACTCTCTGGGTGTTATTTTTTACGTATGGGAAAAACTTCCTTTCAACCACTCAATATGGCACATGTTTGTCCTCGCCGGAAGCACATGCCACTTCTTTGCCGTCCTTTTTTATGTTCTTCCTCTGAAATAATGAAGCATGAAAACAGTCTTGAATTATCATTTTTTAAGTGTTAGAGACACTGAGGTTTTGTTAATGACATTCCAAAAATTCCGGGAGATCGATATGAAAAGAACTATTTCGGCCATTCTCTGTCTGGCAATCGTTGTGCTGATAACTGTCCCCGTTTGGGCAAAGGATAAATACACTGTCGCTGTTTTGCCCTTTTCACTTCACAGCGCTGATAATATCGAATACGTGCGGCAGGGAATCGGCGATATGCTCGCAAGCAGGATCGCCGTCGCCAATAAAATTGTAGTCATCCGTAAAGAAGCCGCTCAGGAGGCTCTCAAAAGATCAGGCGCCAAAGATCTCACTATAAAGGATGTTCAGGATGTAGGCAAAAAACTGAATGCCGACTACGTCGTATGGGGAAGCATTACAAAGATCGGGAAAAGCATCAGCATTGACGGGAAACTGATTGATGTGGCAAGCGGTAAATCGGATGTAGGCATTTCCTCTGAATCACAAACCCTCGATGATGTCATTCCAAAGATGAACGACTTTTCCCATCGGGTTGTCATGCACATCACTGGATCCGCGCCGCAAACTCAGGCGGCTGCCGTGACACCCTCGGCCGGAACGGGGCCCGCCCCGGGAACGTCACGCGAATCACAGATCATTGCCGGCATGAAATCCGGGGGAAGAAAAGCGACTTTTACGTCCATGATTAATCCCGATTTCATTGACGCGACGGATCCGCTGGCCCGTAAAAGAGGGTTCTGGATGAGCCAGCAGTTCAAAACGGAATTCAACGGAATGGACATCGGTGATGTCAACAAAGATGGGAAAAATGAGGTCGTTGTCATTGACAGACATAATATTTTTATCTACCAGAAAATTGACAGTGACTTAAAATTATTGAATGAAATTAAGGGTAAATCTTTCCATCAATACGTGTCAGTGGATGTGGCGGACATCAATAAAGACGGTACCCCGGAAATCATCGTCACTTCATTGAATAATCGTCTGCTGAATTCGTTTGTCCTCCAGTACGAAAATGGCGAGTATAAAACCATTGCATCGGATATCCGGTATTTTCTGCGTGTCATTGATACGTCGTCGGGAATCCCCATGCTTATGGGACAAAGTTATGGAATTGACAAAGTATTTGAGACACAGATTTACGAAATGATATGGCGTGACGGAAAATATGTCGCCGGTGACAAATTAAAAATTCCCTTGGGATTATCTGTTTACGGATTGACCATTGATACGCTGGGTTCGGGCACGACTGAAAAAATCATTGCCCTGGATGAACTGGACTACTTAATGATTATCGAAAAAACAAACAAACCGATGAGCCGGATATTATCTTTTGGCTTCTCGCCGGATGAACTGCTCTGGAGAAGCGACACGGTCTATGGCGGAAGCAACAATTACATTGCCAACATCGACCGGCATAAACTGCAGTCCCAGGAGGCCGAACAAAACGAGAGCGCTTTTGCCAATTTGCGGATTTTGATGTTTGACACCAACAAAGACGGCAAAAAAGAGATGATTATTGTCAAAAACATCTCATCCGTCGGCCGGATTTTAAAAAACCTGAAGCTTTTTACATCCAGTGAAATTTACAATCTGGAGTGGGACGGCCTCGGGATGGCTGAAAACTGGAGAACGAAAAAAATCAACGGCTATGTCGCTGATTACTGCTTCAAAGACGTTGATAATGACGGTGCCCCCGAAATTGTCCTGGCTCTGGTCAAGTCTGTCGGTGCTTCCATCGGTTCACAAAGCCACATTGTTGTTTATGAGCTGGAGGTTTCTCAATAATTATTGACAAACGATCCGCTCTTCGATATAGCGTCCGGGCGACT
>CAZXIP010000269.1:0-2710 GCA_964640755.1 uncultured Smithella sp.
GACGGCTTTGTGGCCATTGCCGCGCCCCGCGACCATGACTTTCGCGCTCTCTTAAAAATTCTCGGTCTCTGGGAACAGGAAGACGACTGGCGTTATTCGTCGGACCGTATTCCCGACATTCTGGAGCAGGCTATTCACCTGCATAAGATCATCGAGGAAAAAACAATCCAGTATACCAGTGATGAACTGGTGAAAATGGCGCTGCATTACAGCAAAAAATCGGCCAGATCCAAATGGAGAGGCGGCGGGGTGCCGATTATCATGAAACTCATGACGCCGGAGGCGGCGATGGAAAATAAGCAGTGGCAGATTCGCAACGCCTTCCAGGAAGTGGAGGATGAAAAACTGGGAAAATACACCATCAGCGCCAATTTTGTAAAAATGTCCGAATCGCCCCCCCGGGTCAAGTGGGTTTCGAGTGAGATCGGAAAGGATAATGAATATATCCGGAAAAAATATCTAACCGTATAGAAGGGTCAAATATTCGGCAAAAAATTTGATCAAATTTTTCTAATAGTTTTTTCATGAGGAGGAGGGAACTATGATGAAGCGATCAAGAAAGGTTAACATTGTTATTTTTACAGCGTTGATGCTACTTTTTGCTATTGCAATCAGTGCACCGACCATCTCAAGTGCCGAGCCGAAAGGCGAACCGTTTGTCATCGGATACATCGGCATGGTGGCATCGCCCGGCACCAAGCCATGTATGGACATCCAGAAAATGGCGGTGGAAGAAATCAATGCCGCGGGCGGCATTATGGGAAGGCCGGTCAAGTACGTGGTGATGGACAATAAGGGTGATACGTCACTGTCCGTAGAGGCGTTTCGCAAACTGGTTATGGAGGATAAGGCCAAATTCATTTCCGTTGAAGGCCGGACAGAGATCTGCCTCGCTGTTCAGGAAGCTTCGGGACAGATGGCGAAGCAGTATCCGCACATCCTGGTTTTTAACGGACCGATGGGAGCGGAACTGACGGCCCGTATCATTGACGAAGCACCGAAATATGATCATAACTTCCGTGATTGGGATCCGGAACCGGCTCATTATGCCCAGCAGAAATATTTCTTCTGCAAAACTATTCCTGAATATCAAAAAGTGAAAAAGATCGCTTTTCTCTGGGAAGATCTGGCCTGGACGACCGAATGGCGCAAAGGGATCAGCTATATCAACCTGCCAACCTGGGAAGCACTGGCCAAGGAATGCGGCCTGGAGATTGTCTACAGTAAGGCCGTCAAGCCTCGGGGCACCATGTATCTGCCGATTCTCCAGGACATCAAAAAAGCGAACGCCGATATGATTTACTATATCAGTTCCTGGTTCACCGATACGGAATCGTTTGCCAAACAGTGGTCGGACTCCGCTGCAAGGGATATTGCGGTCACGACTTACGGCGGTGTGTCCCAGACGAGGGATTACTGGCGGATGACAGGCGGCAAGGCGCTGGGTGTTGTGGGTTCTTTTACCGACCTCGATGATATCCCTGTGACTCCCAAAACTATTCCACTGGTGAAAAAAGCTCATGAGCGAAAGATCCCTATGCAGATTCATGTGCACATTGCCTATGCCGACATTTACCATTTCAAGGCAGCCATTGAAAGGGCTAAGGGAACCGGTGACATTAAAAAATTGATCAAAGCAATGGAAGATGTGGAAACGGTCTATTCATTGGGAAAGATGAAATACGAAACCAAGAAAGTGAAACCTTTCTATCATTCCCGGATGAGAGTCGATCCGAACAATCCTTACAAAACGTATCCCGGTTACTATTATCAGCTGATAGTCCAGTTCCAGGAAGATGGCAAGATTGCTTTCCTGCACGAGTCCTGCCCGGAAAATGAAAAAGCAGTGGCTAAATGGGTCGATCCGAAACGCTACAAGACCATGAAGGAGTTGAGAAAATAGCAGAGTCTTACAGGCGATCAGGCTGTTAGGCTTTAGGATAGGGGGGCGGCATTCGGAAGGATGCCGCCCCTTTTTTTCTTTTGTATGGTGTTCAAAAAGTATGTGAAATGTCTCTTGACACTTCAGAACCACATTTCATATACTGCTTCTGGAAAGCGGCGTCTGTTCATATTTTCAATTTTTCAACAACCAATCGAAACAACAGGAGGGGTCATGTCAAAAAACAGTAACATACTGCACGCACTGGTTTTCATGCAAAACTGGGGTGACGAAAATGTGCTGATAAATTTTCTTAAGGGAAATGCCAATGTCATTTCCATTTTTCACGTCATGGGGCGCCACAGTTATATCGTTGATTCCAATTTTGACAATAAAACACAGTTGAGCGACTGGATCAATCAGATCAAGGTACTTAAGCTTTCCGCAGGAATTCCCGCTGTTACGTCCATTCAGACGCAAAAAGTCATTGAAGTTTACAAGCAGAAAGCGGATTTCGATTTAAAGGACTACAGAGACCTGTCGGACCGTTTTCATTTTTTTATGCTTATCGATAATCCCCACCATGATGATAAACTGATTGAATTGCTGCGGAAAATGAGGATCGTGCATTCTGTCCTGCACACCCAGGGGGCTAATTCCTTTATCGTGGAAGTCATCGCGGAATCCTACGACAGCTACAAAAAACTGCTCGGCAAAACCAAAACGTTGAAGAGTATCCAGCATATTGAAACCCTGGAAGTCATTTCCGTAAAAAAATACCGCAGCCAGGTAATTGATAAAGGCGGCAGGCTTTCTTATCCCCAAACA
>CAZXIP010000270.1:0-2705 GCA_964640755.1 uncultured Smithella sp.
ACGATCCATGGCAAGTGTCTGGCCTGCGGGACCTGTACCTACATGTGCCCCACCTGTCACTGCTTCGACATCAGCGATGAAGTCAAGGGATCGGACGGGGTGCGTATCCGGTCGTGGGACTCCTGCATGTTTCCGATGTTTACGAAAGAAACATCAGGCCATAACCCCCGCACTTCCCAGAAAGAAAGATGGCGTCAGCGTGCGATGCACAAATTCAAATATTATGTGGACAATTTCAATGCAATTGCCTGCGTCGGATGCGGGCGTTGTGTGATGAGTTGTCCCGTGAATATTGATATCCGTAAAGTTGTTGAAGACATCTCAAAATTATAAACAGGGAGTTCGTAATGCAAAACCCGTATATTCCTTATCCCGTAATAGTGGATAAAATCATTACTGAAGTCGATACCAAAGACATCAAAACGTTTCGTTTTAAGTTTGTCAATCCCGAAGACGAGCAGAAATACGCATATATCCCCGGACAGTTCGGAGAGCTGTCCATTTACGGCAAGGGTGAATCGCCCATTGGCATTGCTTCTTCTCCAACGCAGAAAGGTTATGTCGAATTTACCGTCCAGAAAGCCGGCGTGGTTACCTCGGCGCTCCATGAAATGGAAGAAGGCATGGTGATGGGCATTCGCGGGCCGCTGGGCAACTCCTGGCCGCTTGAATTCCTCGAAGGGAAAAATATTGTTATTGTCGGCGGCGGTTTCGCGTTTACAACGCTTAGGTCGCTGATCAATTACATGATTTACGGTGACAACCGCAAGCGCTTCGGCAATATCACGGTGATTTACGGCGCGCGAAATCCCGGCCTGCTGCTTTATAAAGATGAATTGATTGAATGGCAGAAACGGGATGATCTGAATATCAATGTTACCGTCGATAAAGGCGATGTGACCTGGAAAGGCAGGGAAGGCTTTGTCCCCGCGGTCTGTAAGGATGTTGCTCCCAGCAAGGAAAATGCGGTTGCCGTGATCTGCGGTCCCCCCGTCATGATCCGGTTTACCCTGCCGGTGTTCTTTGAACTTGGATTCTCCAAGGAGAATATTATCACCTCTCTGGAAATGCGCATGAAGTGCGGCATCGGCAAGTGCGGCCGTTGCAATGTCGGCAGCAAATATGTCTGCAAGGACGGCCCGGTCTTTACGCTGGCGGAATTGGATAAGCTGACGCCGGAATACTAGTAAATCCCGAATTCTTAAAAAAAGTAGTTTAAGGGAGCCCTTGGGTTCCCTTTTTTTTGAAGCGGCTCAGGAGGATTCGTCAGTCATTTTCATGCTGCTAAAAAATTTGCTGTTTGGGTTTTTATGTGCTAGCAAAACCCTCGGAGTAAAAATCTTCAATCTATTCATGACGGGAGATATTGAATGTCACAGACAGCTACACCCTATTTGGAAATGTCTCAGGCCATTATGGATGCCGGCGGGGAAGCGCTGAAGAAATGCTACCAGTGCGGCACCTGCACAGGCACCTGTCCCTGGACACCGATCACTGATTTTAATATCCGTAAACTCGTGCGCTACGGCCAGCTGGGACTGGACGGGATCGAGGAGTTCATGTGGGGTTGCTCCACCTGTCGGTTCTGCGTGGAACGCTGTCCCCGTGGGGTTGAACTCATCGATATCGTTACGGCCATCCGCAATGTTTACAGCGGCGGTGGCATGCTGCCTCAGAGTCTTCGCGCGTTTGTCGGGTCACTGGCGGCCAGGGGCAACCCATGGTCCGGCGATCAGGGAAAAAGAAATGACTGGGCCAGCGATAAATATCCTCTTTACACCTCTGATAAAGAATATTTGTTTTGGACCTGTTGCACCGTTTGCTACGATCCGCGCAATGTCCGGTTGGCAAAAGCTACTGCCGAATTGCTGAATCTTTCAGGCGTAAGCTGGGGGATTCCCGTGGTTGATGTTAATTGCTGCGGCGAGAGTTTGAAGAAGGTCGGCGATCTGGAACTTTTTGAAAGGCTCAAAAGCAAAAACCTGGACTATTTCAAATCCCAGGGGGTTACCAAAATCATTACCTCCTCCCCGCACTGTCTGGCGTCTTTCAACAAAGATTACGGTGTAGATTATGAGGTCGTGCACATCAGCGAACTAATGGCCGAATGGATAAAAAACGGTAAAATTGTTCCCAAAAAAGATTTTGGCGGCCTGAAGGTCACCTATCATGATCCGTGTTATCTGGGACGGCACAGTAAAGTATTTGATGCGCCGCGGGAGGTGCTCAAATCCCTGCCCGGTGTCGAATTTATCGAGATGGAACGCAACAGCGAAGAGAGCATGTGCTGCGGCGGCGGCGGCGGCGGATTGTGGATGGAAAAAGCCAAGGGAGAGCGTTTAAGTGATCTGAGGATCGAGGAAGCCATGGGTACGGGCGCAACCGTTTTGGCAACGGCATGTCCCTATTGCATTACCATGTTTGAAGACAGCAGCCGGACGCTGAATGTGGATGATCAGATGCAGATCAAAGATCTGACAGAGCTGCTCCTCGAAAGCCTGGAAATCAGCATTGACGAGCCGGTTGTGGATACATGTGCCCTTTAGATGACGTTGCCGCCGGTTGGAACCGACCTCAACTTTACATGCAGAGTCGATTAAATATTATTGGAAGAAAATGAAAAGTTTTCGAAAAGTTACAATTAATGTCGTTTCGAGGAGGCAGCCTGAGCGGACGATGAGAATTTTTTTTGTATTCTTAATTTA
>CAZXIP010000271.1:0-2686 GCA_964640755.1 uncultured Smithella sp.
CCGATGAATTTTGCCGTGTACTCGGCAAACACCACGTGCATCAGGAAGTTGTTCAAGTACCCGATCCCGATGCTGAACAGGAAGAAATAGGCGACCAGGGCCTCGACAATCACGGACTTGCTGCGCGGCTTTTTCCCGAGCAGGATGGAAACCATTGCGCCTGTCAATCCCAGAATAAGAAGGGAGAATGAAGGATTCGATAAAACAAGTTTTATTGATGAAGCGATCATCGTTTTGTCCGTTTTCCTTTCAGCAATGCATGGATCAGCGTCGGCTGAAAGCCGTTGGTGAATATAACGTGCACTATCGTTTCTTTGCAACAACTGCAAATTCTCTGCTTTGCGATGAAAAGGGCGTTCCCGCGACATCCGCAAAATAACTTTCAATGGAAAAGCCACAGGTGGAAAACTCCCGCTCTACATCTTCAGGACTGAAATACTGCAGCCAATTATAGATTGTACGAGTGCGTTCAGCCTCAACGATCGTGTACTTGTCGAGGACCACTTTTTCCGTTTTATACATGAAGGTATTCAGAAAACCGTAATATTTGACAGGAGACCAAAAACCATTGAGGAGATTGGGTTCATACATAGATTTTTCTTTATGTTCATCGAAGGCATTCAGTGAATACACATCAAGGAGAACCGAACCTGATGGTTCAAGAAACCGATGAAATCTGGAAAGCATGGTTTTCCTCTGTGCGGAGCTGAGGGCGCAGAAATCGCACATGATCATCAGGATGAGATGAAAGCGATCATCAGTTTCAAAATCCAGATAGTTCTGGTTTACATAATGAATGGACAGTCCTTCGCTGGTTGCCGTTCCCCGTGCATATTGGATTGACCGCTTTGAAAAATCTATACCGGTAACGATTGCGTTCTGTCGGGCCAGCCTTGTGGTATATAATCCTGGACCACAGCCGAAGTCGGCAATCTTCGTGCCGGCTTTGATGCCGAAATGGGAAACCATCCAGTCTACAGACCGGTCAATGAAATGAATGTTGCGGGACGCAATATCTGTCCCTTCATCCAGATGATACTTGAGCATCTGCTCGGAGGTATGTTCATTCGTCCAGAGATGCTCTGCGGTATAAAACCGGAATGGCTCCGGTGGGGTATTGATTTCTTCAAGATGTTTAAACATTACTGTGTCCCATATTTTTTGCAATAAATGCGGCTCATCAACGTTTCAGGGAGCGGGCCGCGTCCGCCCACATGACCCGTTTCGGCTTTATTGACAGCATTATCAGGATTCTATATTCGTTTTACCGCCTTTCTTAAAACGAAAATCGCATTTCTGATATCCCTTGGCGATCGTCATCGTGCGGGTTAAACCCCAATCCAATATTTCACTGCAAGATTTGTCAAGATTACACAGAAGAGGAGCCAGTTCTGGTGCGCCCTGCTGGTCAAGAAGTTTACAGCCAGCACATTCAATGTAATCCAAACCATAATCGAATGACCGTCCATCTCCTTTGACAAAATCAAGCACATAACCGCCAGGATACTTGCGCTTCTGAGACTCTTTTGCCCTTTTCTTCAAACGCCATATATACAGTGGAGAAAACCAGAGGTAGCCAATCATTCGGCGCAAGAAAACAGGGATAGCATTAAGTTCACATTCATTCATTTGATAAATAACCTGTCCTGATTCTTCGATGGTTAAACCCGCTCTCTGCAGAACACGATATATTGCCAGATACCGGCTTGTGGGAAGAAGAAAAATGAGGAAAGGATTTCTATGTCCTATAAACGGAATCTGGGGAATAAGAACTTCATATTCCCGGCGGGCTTCGTTAATCAGTGAATGGGCGCGCTCATTACCATAACGGCTAATAAGCACCCGTTTACTACGATCGACTGATTTATCGAAAGATTTAAAAAATTGATTCTTACATGAGACGTAATTACTTTTCATTTCATATTCTCTCATGACTGATTATAACACATGGATTCTAACAATGTTGTTGATCTGTTTTTTTGGGGGACGGACATTGCAACTTGATGCAGTGATCTGTATAAAAAAACAAGCGGAGCTGTCAATATATATAGAACCGTCCCTTATTATATATTTTACAATGCAACAGCGATTCGCTGATGCGCCCGGTCAACCGGCATGCTTCAAAATACCAATTTCATGGACAAAATCCTCCGGAGTGGATGGTGAAACAACCACTGTGCGTGAGGGAAAGCGCAGCACAACCGTCCGATTCGGATCCGTTACAAAAGCGCGGTAAGTGCCCAATGCCTTATTCCGGAAGAAGCCCGAGAAAGAGAACAGTCCGCCATTGCCAAATGTGCGAATGCTTGCACTCATGGCGTCCGGTTCAAAACGTGCTGACTGCAAGCCTGTCAGTGGCAGCCGTGTCGTCCAGAACAAGCGATGGACCAGAACGGCATCGGGTGTGACCATGTATCCGCGAATCGTGAACAGGGCACCGCCGGCGATAATGGTGAATGGAAGCAAGACTACCCATGATATGGTACCGCGGTCGCTCATCATAAAGCCAATCCCGATGCCTGCGCACAGGACAGTCGTGAGTGATGAAATAACAATGAGTGATGTGCTCCAGGGCGCTTTGTAGTTTTTCATAGTGTATTCTTTTGTGTTGACGTGCGTGATCGGCTGTTAATAAATTCAGTGGCGGGCAACAGCCAGCCTACTGAATTGAAGGGTCCGGCATGGA
>CAZXIP010000272.1:0-2685 GCA_964640755.1 uncultured Smithella sp.
ATATTGAGATATATATTGTAATTTTACCAGCCACTATGATCCTCACATCGATCGATTAAATATCCAGCCGGGTTCGCGCAATGCGAACCGGCTTTTTTATCGTTTTTTTCCATAATTTTTTTTCACATTCCCCACCTCCTGAAATACTCCATTGTACCTAAAACCACATGTTATCATTTCGAGTTTCGATTCTTCCATTTTATTAGTAAATAATTGATTTCATTGGATTATAAAAAAATACTGAAAGTCAGGCATCTGGCCTGAATACTAGCACCACACTTGTATTATACCCTGAATAAACTAGTGAGACTTTTCAAAAAAACTATGTCATACACTTGCCACCTTCAGCGATGAAGGATTTTGATTCAGCCAATGCAAAGCAACTTAAAAGGAGCCTGTTCATGCAACCCAGAAATGAAATATCTGTCAAGGAACAATTTGCCGGCAAACGAATTCTGATCACTGGGACAACGGGGTTTTTGGGGAAAGTTGTCATTGAAAAAATCATCCGTGACATACCGTATGTCGAGAAGCTCATCCTTTTGGTTCGCGGAAACGACAAGTATCCCACGGCGAGGGAGCGCTTTGATCATGAGATCGCATTGTCCACCATTTTCGACCGCCTCAAAGATGAAAGCCCTGCGTGTTTCAGGCAATTCTGCAAGGAAAAGATAGAATGCGTTACGGGCGAGCTGACCCAAAAGAATTTCGGGTTAAACAGCGAAGATTTCACAGGGCTCGCCGGACGTATTGACCTTGTCCTCCATGTCGCAGCCTCCGTGGATTTCCGTGAACAGCTGCAGAAGGCATTAAAGATCAATACCCTGAGCCTTTTTAATCTTGCGAATCTGGTCAAGGCGGCGGGAAACATCCCTATGATCCATGTATCAACGTGTTTCGTGAACGGCTTCAATACGGGGGACTGCCGGGAAGAAGTTGTCGTTCCCGTCAGCAAGGGCTTCATAAGAGACGCGAAAGGCTTTTACCAGGTCCGCCCGCTGATTGCAAAGCTTGAGAAAAAGATCAGGAAGGTTAAAGAAAACTGCACCCAGCCCGATCAACTGGCTGAACGCCTGGTTGAACTGGGTTCAAAAGAATCCCATCGATACGGCTGGAACGATACGTACACGTTCACAAAATGGCTTGGTGAACAGGTTCTGATGGAAGAGCTCTCGGACTCCACATTGACCATTGTCCGTCCGGCAATCATTGAAAGCACCTACCAGGAGCCGGTTCCGGGATGGGTGGAAGGCGTTAAAGTGGCAGACGCAATTATCCTTGCCTATGCAAGGGAAAAGACCCCTTTCTTTCCCGCCCGGGCAAACGGTGTCATCGATGTTATTCCGGCTGATATGGCGGCAAACAGCCTGATTCTGGCCGCGGCTGAAGCACTGGCGATCCCGGGAGCACACCGGATCTACCAGTGTTCGACCGGTTCATCAAACCCTATCACCGTCGGACAGATGGTGAATTTGCTTCAACTGGAGTCCAACCGCAACGCCGAAGCCTATGAAAAGCTGTATCCGAAAGGCAAACCAAAAAGAAACTTCCGGATTGTTGACCGGAAACTTTTTATCACGGCAATGGCGGCATTGAAAGGTGTTGTGACGGTGTATGACGGGGCCTGCAAGTTTACAGGCATGAAAAACCGGATTCGCAAAGTGACGGATTTTGTGAACACAACCATGAAACTGGCCATCACCTTTTCTTTTTACGCGTCACCCCGATACGTGTTCCACAACGAAAACCTCATGGACCTTACCTCACGAGTATCGCCGGCGGACAGCAGCGCTTTCCCCGTTGACGCACGAACGATTGAGTGGGAGCGCTACATGGGGCCGATTCATCTGTCCGGCTTGAACCGCTATGCCCTGAAGGCTCGCAAGACCGCCATTCAGCAGGCAGAGGATGCCATCAGGGTGCCGGGCGTCGCGGAGATTCCTGCCGTTGGCAGAAGACTGGAACGAGGGACAGTATAGTCCTGCCGGAAGCGCACATAAGGTAAATTACCACGAAATAGGTATTTACAAGCCGCTTCTCACAAGATAGTTTTCTTCGTTATTTTTTAGAAAAACCCGGTATTGAACGACCGGGGGACAAAAATGGAGTTTTTAATGAAAAACACAATAAAAAACAAAGCGATTGAAAACAAAAAGGAACCGGTCAAAGACAAATACCGGATAGTAGGCCCCCTTTACGATTTCCTGAGCAATCTCTACAGCGGACGATCCATTCACCACTGCAAGATCGCCATGATCAACAAAGACAATGTCAAAAAGGGCGACAGGATTCTTTTTGCCGGCGTGGGACATGGACTGGACGCCATACAGGCGGCCGAACTGGGCGCCAATGTAACCGTGGTTGACCTTTCGGAAACCATGCTGAACCAATTCCGTCAAAAGCTGAAGAAAAACAACCCGAAACTGAAAATCCGCCAGGTCCACTCCGACATCCTGGAATTCAACGAATTTAAAAAATATGACATGGTGGTCGCTAATTTCTTTTTAAACGTCTTTTATCAGGACATGATGACGAAGGTTCTGGAGCAGCTTGTCCGGCTGGGAAAACCGGGGGCAAAAATCGTCGTGGGCGATTTTTCCTATCCCTCGGGCAACATCATTTCAAGGGCTTTCAAGGTCATTTACTGGTACGGCGCCGTTCTTTTCTTCTGGGTTGTCGCCAGAA
>CAZXIP010000273.1:0-2673 GCA_964640755.1 uncultured Smithella sp.
ATTACTCCATATTTATTTATTGACGGCTTCGGACGTTGAGAGCGCCTCCGGCCAGAATCATCTGTTTTTGGCGCAATGATAATGTATATGAAACAGGGAAGGAGATTCCCTTTGTTTTATTTTGCACGATTAGCTTACTGCCTTCTGTGATGGCTGTCTTCAATGCGGGGATTTCCAGATCATCACCCTGGTCTATGGCGTCATAATCACTGTCTTTAAGAAAACTGAGAGGCAGGATGCCGAAGTTGATCAGGTTGGCGGCGTGGATTCTTTCCAGCGATTTGGCGATAACAGCGCGGACACCAAGATACATGGGGCAGATGGCCGCATGCTCGCGCGATGATCCCTGTCCGTATGAGAGACCCGCTACGATGATGTTGTGCACTCCTTTTTCTTTCAGAGCCAGGGCACGCTTGGCAAAGGATGCATCCACGTTTTCAAACACGAATTCTGAATATCTGGGTATGTTCGAGCGGTATTTCATCCGCGCTCCCGCAGGGATGATGTGATCGGTCGTGATTTTATCACCGACTTTGATTGTAACCTGCCCGGATATGATGTCGGGCAATGGTGTATTGGAAGGGGGGTCCCCGATATTCGGACCACGGCAGATTTGGATGTCGCTTTGCAAGTTGTCCGGCCGGATGATCATGCTGTCGTCAATGACCGGTTCCCGGGGCATTTGGACCTGTGGATACTCCATCTTTAAATCACGTGGATCGGTAAAACAGCCGGTGATGACAGCTGCCGCGGCCGTTTCCGGACTGACCAGATAAACATCGGCATCCATGGTTCCCGATCGTCCCAGAAAATTACGGTTAGAAGTTCTCAGCGATACGGCGCCGGATTTAGGGCTTTGGCTGTTGCCGATGCAGAAACCGCATGCATTTTCCATCAGTCGAGCGCCGGAAGCAATCAAGTCGGCCAGGTAGCCGTCGCGGGCGAGATTATCAAGCACCTGTCTTGAGCCGGGTGCCAGAATAAAGCTGATATCGGGATGTGCCGCGCGGCCTTTGAGAATTTTAGCAACAGTGACCAAATCCTTATAAGAGGAATTCGTACAACTGCCCAGGCAAACCTGATTTACAGGAATACCTTTCATGCTGAGAACGGTGCTGATGTTATCCGGGCTGTGCGGTCTGGCGGTCAGAGGCTCCAGCTGCGACATATCAATATCAACGGTCCTGGCGTAAGCCGCGTCATCGTCTGCTTTTAATTCGATATAATCCTGTTCCCGCTGCTGTGAGCTCAGAAACAGTCTTGTCAGTTCATCGCTCGGGAAAACGGAGGTTGTTACCCCGCACTCCGCTCCCATATTGGTGATAGTGGCGCGCTCCGGAACGCTCAGAGATGCAATTCCATTTCCGCCATACTCAAAAATGGTTCCGACGTTGCCTTTTGTTGTGAAAATTTCCAACACCTTGAGAATCACATCTTTGGCGGAGACCCAGGGGGTCAGTCGGCCATGCAGATTGATTCCAGTGACGGAGGGGCAGGCGAGGTAAAACGGTTCGCCGGCCATTGCCTGCGCCACGTCGAGGCCGCCGGCGCCGATGGCAATCATACCGAGTGCTCCGCAGGTAGGTGTGTGGCTGTCGGATCCAATCAGTGTTTTTCCCGGTTTTCCAAATCGTTCCAGATGCACCTGATGGCAGATGCCGTTGCCGGCGCGTGAAAGAACCACGCCGTATTTCTGCGCCACGCTTTGCAAATAACAGTGATCATCGGCGTTTTCGAAACCGATTTGAATGGTGTTGTGGTCAATGTAGCTTACCGACAGTTCCGTTTTTACTTTTGCCACGTTCATGGCTTCAAATTGCAGATAGGCCATGGTACCGGTAGCATCCTGTGTCAGGGTCTGATCGATACGAATGCCGATTTCCTCCCCGGGTGCAAGATTTCCCGAAACCAGATGACCAGCAAGAATTTTTTGAACAATATTTTTTCCCATCTATCCGTCCCTGATCAAGCCTGCGAAACTTTAGACCCTCATTAAATCATTCAATTCCTGAAGGTGTTCAGGACAGGTGCTGCTGTTCCGCTTGCGTGAACTCCGATATATTACATTATTTGCCATTAAGGTAATTTTCATATAATAAACTCCAGGGATAATCAACCGGCAAAACAAAATAAAAAGGGGGCCCAAAGCCCCCAAATTTCATAACATTGTTCTGTGACTACGCCACGGGATCAGGTACCGCCTTTTTTGCTCAGATCTTTGACGCGCACCGCACGCTGAAACCTTTGTTGAAAATATGGCTTTTCCAGGCTGTCAATGCGCACGGACCTTGCCCTGTAGGATGCATGAACAAATTCATTGTTGCCGATGTAAATGCCAACATGACCGATCGGTCTTCTGGTGCGGAAAAAAACCAGATCTCCCGCTTCCAGTTTGTCCCGGTCAATACGAACGCCAACCATGGCCTGTTCTCGCGCTGTACGCGGCAGTTTGATATTGAAGAACTCATACATTTTCCTGACAAACGCCGAGCAGTCAATTCCCTGAACCGTAACACCGCCCATGCGATAGGGAACCCCCAAAAATCCGGTTGCGACCTTAATTAACATTTTTCTTTCATCTGCACTGCCCCACTTACCCAAAAAAACATTGTCGGATCCTGCTTCGTAATCAAAGTCGCCTGTAAGGAGTTCATCATCTTCTTCATCGAGGAG
>CAZXIP010000274.1:0-2634 GCA_964640755.1 uncultured Smithella sp.
ACAAGAAACCCCTCCTTCAATGGATTATTTCCGTCTAAAATAATAATTATTCATGTAATAGCAAGTTTTATATCGTACTTGATAAAAAATAAAAATCCTGTATGATTATAGGCAAAAGGACGTTCTATGATCATACGTTGCTGGGGAGCCAGGGGGTCCATACCAACCTCGGGAAGTCATTATCTGCGCTATGGCGGAAACACAACCTGCCTGGAAATTCGCAATAGCAGTGATGATGTTCTGCTGGTTGATGCCGGTTCGGGAATCCGTGAAGCGGGCAATGCTCTGCTTGCCGAGGGACATCGCGATTTCACGCTGATCCTGACACACGCGCACTGGGACCACATCATGGGGTTTCCCTTTTTCAAGCCGCTGTATCATCACAAGACAAAGATTGCCGTCTGGGGCTGTGATTTTGCGCAGCATTCCATCCGGGACATGCTTGCCCGTGTGATGTCCGCGCCCTATTTCCCGATCAACTATGATGATGTTCATGCCGATGTGATCTATGCGGATTCATGCGGAGGCATCTACACGCTCGGTGATATCAGTATCACGCAGATTGCCCTTTCCCACCCGAACCAGGGCATGGGTTATAAATTTTCAGAAAACGGCAAAGTTTTTGTCTTTCTGACAGACAATGAACTGGGCTTCCGCCACGAAGGAGGGATGGCCCGTCAGGACTATGTGGAATTCTGCCGTGGCGCCGATGTGCTATTTCATGATGCGGAGTACAATAATGAGGAATATTCAAAAAGACAAGGCTGGGGGCATTCCACTATTGAACAGGCGGTAGACCTCGCCCTCGATGCGGGTGTCGGGCGACTGGGACTTTTCCATCACAACCAGGATCATCTGGACGACGAAATTGACAATATGGTCATCCGGTGCCGTCAAATCATCCGCGAACGGAACAGTCGGCTTGAGTGTTTTGCCGTATCTCAGATGATGGAACTTACCGTTTAAAAGATCCTCAGGAACATCATAAATCACAACCGGAGAAATCCATGCTGATCATTTTGCACCTGTCCCTGATGATTGCCGCGGTGATATGTTTGATCACGGGTGTCGGAGTTGCCATGTTTGCCCGGAAGAGAAAAAACTGGCTGAAGCTTCACAAGGCAATGAACACGGCAGGGGTTATAATCGGGCTTGCCGGCGCGGCCATGGCTTTTGCCAACGTCGTAGCATCGGCAGGGAATCACCTTTCAGGACTGCATCACCGGGTTGGACTTATTGCGATCATTTTATTCTGCCTCACCCTTTATTTAGGGTTCTACTCTTTCAAAGCCGCCAATAAAACCGCTGTCCGTGCCACCCATCGCTGGTCCGGACGTCTTTCGCTGATCGCCATGCTGGCAGCCTTGATTCTGGGCCTGATAATGATCGGTGTTCTGTAAATGCTTCTTCCGACAACTTCCGAAGAAATAAGGAAACGGTCATGGGACCGGCCTGACGTCATTTTGGTGACGGGCGATGCCTATATCGACAGTCCGCACATTGGTGTGGCGGTAATCGGCCGTGTGCTGGCCAACACCGGGTATCGCGTGGGAGTCATCGCGCAGCCGGATTTGGAAAGTGGCACGGATATTCAGCGCCTGGGTGAGCCCCGGCTTTTCTGGGGAATCACAGGCGGCTGCATGGACTCCATGGTTGCCAATTACACCGCCCAGAAAAAAAGAAGACGTGAAGATGACCTGACGCCCGGGGAGAAAAACAACCGGCGCCCCGACCGCGCCGTTATTGCCTATGCCAACCTCATACGCCGCCATTTTAAAAATACAAAGCCGCTTGTTTTGGGCGGTGTGGAAGCCGGCATGCGGCGGATCGCCCATTACGATTTCTGGTCGGATGCGATTCGGCGCGCTATTTTATTCGATGCCCGCGCCGATATCCTGGCCTACGGCATGGCTGAGCGAGCCGTTCTTGAAATTGCCCAAAGGCTGGCCCGGGGAAATGATCTCAAAGATATCCGCGGCACCTGCGTCATTGAAGGCAATCCGCCGACGGGCTACCTGGAATTGCCCTCTTATGAAAAAGTGAAGGCCGATCCGCAGGCATTTGCACGAATGTTTAACATCTTTGCCGGCGAAAATGATCCGATAACTGCGCGCGGCCTTTACCAGAGACACGGCAGCCGCTGCCTGGTGCATCATCCACCGCAGCATCATTTGACCACGGAAGAACTGGATGCCGTTTATAATCTGGATTATTCCCGTCGAGTGCATCCTTTTTATGAAAAGCAGGGCAAAGTCCGCGCCATGGATACCATTTCTTTTTCGTTGACCACGCACCGGGGCTGTTTCGGGGAATGCCGTTTCTGTTCCATCGCTCTGCACGAAGGACGGACGGTCCTCAACCGCAGTGAAGAATCTATTCTGGCCGAAGCCAGGAAAATAGCAGCCCTTCCGGGCTTTGCGGGATATATAGTCGATGTCGGCGGGGCGACAGCCAACATGTACGGAATTGACTGCGCGCGCAAACAAAGCCGGGGTGCGTGTCCGGACAAACGATGCCTGTATCCTTGCGTATGCTCTTCCCTGAAACCGGACCACGCAAGGCAGATCAAACTGCTGAAAGCCCTTCGCCTGATTCCGGGCGTCAAAAAAATATTTGTTGCTTCCGGCATTCGTC
>CAZXIP010000275.1:0-2634 GCA_964640755.1 uncultured Smithella sp.
TATGATGCTGATCAGGCCGGTCAGAAATATACCCACTTCGCCGCTGAAGCTTTGGCAGGGAAAGCGAAATCCATCAAGGTTATACAATGGCCCGCTTTCATGGGCGTGGACGACTCAGGGGCCGTTCCAAAGGATCACGGCCAGGATCTGACGGACTTCTTAGTACGCCATAAAAAGACCCCTGCCGATTTGCAAGCACTGATCGATTCAGCCCTGCCCTGGCAGTCATATTCTATATCGTCCAATGAAAGCAAACCTGGCGAATGTGTCGAAAATTCAAATGACGTTTTGCAGTTTTTCGATCACGGTGTGAACAACCGCTACTCATTCAAACCGCGCCTTATGGCCGAAAGAATTATTTCCGATAGGAAGCTTTTATACGATCCAGAAACCGGCCTTATGTATCGCTGGAATGGTAAAGTATGGGAAATATACGATGAAGCTTATATCCGCCGTATTGCAATTGAGCATTTGGGGAATGAATCGCAGAAAAACCGCATCGAAGATGTGTCTTATCAAGTGAAGATGCTTTCCACTATTCCGCACGGCCGTAAGCTTAACGATAAAGACGATTTGATTTGCCTGCATAATGGAACGTTGAATCTTATTAATTATACTATGGCTTCGCATGATCCTGATGATCTATGCACATATAGCCTGCCGGTTGATTTTGATCCGGAGTCACAAAATATCTGTCATCGTTGGCTAAGGTATCTAGAGACGAATATCCAAACGCCTGAGGTTATTGCACAGTTTGGAGAGTTTTTCGGATATTGTCTTACGAAAGATACCCGATATCAAAAGGCGATTTTTTTCCATGGGCTCGGTGAGGATGGGAAATCAATAGCATTAAGTATACTAAAAGAAATGGTCGGTGATGAAAACTGCGCGGCGGTCGCCTTCGCCGATCTTGAAAACGAATTCCATCGATCCAGTCTTTACCATAAATTGATTAATATTTCGACAGAGATCGGCGCTCAGGCTATCGAAAGCCCATATTTCAAGGCTATAACTGGCGGTGATGTGATCAATGCCGCTTTCAAACACAAAAACGCATTTTCATTCAAACCATATTGTAAACTGGCCTTTGCTGGAAATTCATTCCCACGCATCAGAGATAACTCCCATGGTTATTTTCGCCGATTTCTGCCGATCCAATTCAAGCGGCAATTCCTGGAAGGTGATCCAGAACGTGACCCGTATCTATTTGAAGCGCTTAAAGAGGAACTATCGGAAATCTTTTATTGGTCTCTTTGCGGTTTAGAAAGACTGCGAAAGCAAAAGTTATTTACGACATGTGATGAGACAAAAACCCTCATGATGGGATATCGTCGGAGCAATAACCCAGTCTTGTGCTTCACTGAAGATGAATGCGTATTTAATGAGAATGCAACAATTGACAAGAAAGATCTTTACAATGGATATCGTAAATATTGCGGAGAGTTTGGATATGCACCACTCAATTACGATAATTTCCTTCGAGAGTTATTGTCATCGATCAACCATTTAAAATTATATCGTCCTACCGTCAATGGCGAACGAAAAAACCATATCAAGGGAATTGAGATCCGGAGTCTTGCAAATGTCGATTAATGATTATCAAGATATTTTCCCGGTTGGCGATGATACCAGTTTTGGACCTATGGGCCCCGCGCCCCTGTTTCCCCGCTTAAATACACCCTCCCAAATATCAATATCCACTGTTTTTTTTAAATTTTGCTCTTTATGTCAGCCCTATGTCAGCCCTATGTCAGCCCATATGTCATTTTACGAATTTGTAATGTATTGTTTATATTATGTTATTTTTTTATGTCAGCCCTGTCAGCCCATTTCTCAACATTATATACATGTGCGCGCGTGCGCGTGCGCGCGCGGTAATTTCGTTTATGGGATTCTGAGAATATATTTTGAATTTGTAAGAAAATGGTCTGACAGGGCTGACGCGCCCAGTGCCAGAGCGATATGTTGGTCTGACATCTGGGCTGACATAGGCTGACGGACCACTGACGCGGTGAGCTTGTACGTTCGGAAAACTGGATTGATAAACCATTTCAACCGGGACTATGCCTCGGCTAGAACAAGATATTGATATGACTGTAAGATATTTCGACATGAGGTGTAAAGATTTCCGTCAAGGTACTGGGAAAAAAACAGACGCTTTAACGGGTAATTCGCACCTGATCGTTTAAGAGGTTTTTAGTATTTTTTCGGACTGGAAAACCGGAAATACTTGAAACAATGGCATATTCACTAAAAATTATGGAGTCGCTGAAATGATCGATCAAGAGGCGTTTGTGGATATCAATGCAGATTTTTTTAATGAGACGAAATGCCGCGAATGGCTATTAACAAAATTGCATCCATCAGGAGCTCGTTGTCCAGGATGCGGTGCCGCCCAGGTCGATACCGGCCGCATAAAAAATTTTTATAATGGCGATCGGCTCTCCTGCAGTATCTGCGGAAAGTATTTCACTGCGCTTACCGCCACACCATTCAGCGGCAATCATTTTGATTTTAAGAGTTTATTTTTCTTAGCATTTCTTATTGGATGCGGAATTCAGAATAAAATCATCGCCAGAAAGCTGGATATCACACTGCAAAGTGCTGGCAGATGGCGCCGGAAAATAAAGAGCA
>CAZXIP010000276.1:0-2626 GCA_964640755.1 uncultured Smithella sp.
CGGACATTGATCGCAGCAGGCGCCGCAGTCCGTGCACAACTTGGGATCAATCACGAATTTGTCTTCACCTTCGGATATTGCTTCTACCGGGCATTCGTCCTCACACGAACCGCAAGCGATACATTCGTCTGTAATCACATATGCCATGTTTGATAAATCTCCTTCTTTTATTGAATTTTTCTATTTTTCCTGACCGGGAAGGCACTAGACAGACACGACTTCCTTTATGGAAGGCACGTCCTGTTTAATGACCTTCTCGATGCCCATTTTCAGCGTCATCTGTGACATCGGGCAACCGTGGCAGGCGCCGGTCAATTTAACCCTGACCACGCCGTCTGCCGAAACATCAACCAGCTCCACATCGCCTCCGTCCGCCTGCAGCCCCGGACGAATCTTGTCTATCGCCTTTTGTACCTGTTCTTTCATAATGCCTCCATTTTCAACTTTTTGTTTTCAATCTGCCCCTTACAAAATCAATGTGGCATTTTATTAATTAAATCAACAACGACCGAACGTGCTATTCTTGACATATCTGATTTGACCAGCATATATCTTTCCGTTTTATTATGGGCCGCCCTCCACATAATTTTTCCGGTTGCCGGATCAATCAACTTAAATCCAATGCTTGCTTTAGCATAATTTTTTTCTTTTTCCACCGTATAACGCCATTCCTCAACCGTAACGAATAAAAAAGCATCCGCTCCAATCAGCTGACCGATTTTTTCGCTTAGCGCTTGATCTGAATAATTTAGCGTATTAAGTTTGGATATATAGTCCGCAACAGCCTGACGCAATTCATCATTGGACTGCATCTGGCTACTTAAGCTTGCCGTATCGATAACGTCACTGAACCATTTCTTTGCCTTAAGTTCAGCGGGGACGATCTGTTCGACAGGATTACGGGCTTCTTCATAGGAGCCGACAGAGACCGGAAATACAGCGACCTTCCGGGGATGGTAGTCTGTCGCATCCGAATCCAGCTGGGAAAAACGCAATCCGCCGCAAGCGACAACCAGCATGACAGAAATGACAAGGACAAGCCGGATACCGAATTTCTCCATTTTCAATGTTCACTCCTTTCATCTGCTTTGCGGCATAAGTTCAGCAGAAAACCAACCAGCAGAAAACAGCAAAACCAGCAATGATATAAATAGTTTCCAGAAGTCCTTCAATGGCGGCTCCCGAAAGCCCCGACCTTCTATCACAAAGTCGGAAACAAATCCATACATATAATAATGGTATAATCAGGAAGAAACTTACGGTTGAACTCCATCCCACCCAGTTGGAAACTAACAATATTAACAATAACATCAATAAAATAATTTTCAGCAGGGTCTGCGTTTTTTCCTTGCCGATGACAACGGGGATGGTTTCCCGGCCAAGGAGCTTGTCGCTTTGAATATCCATCATATCCGACATGGCTGATCGAATAAAAACCAGGATGAATGTAAAAATAAAGGCAACCGCCATTTTGGCATTGAAATTCTGGATGTTGTTCAAGGCCGGCAGGACAGCCGTCACCATACCCCATGCCAGTGCCGTGGATAAGTTTTTTGACCCGGGGATGTCCTTCATCCTCTGGAACCGCCAGCCGTCAGGAAGAATTTTCATATTGTACAACCCGCCGGACAGCGACATAAAACACAAAACCCAAAAAGACAGCAGGCTGTCTAAAAACGACAAGAGCAGGGCAATGACAAGGGAAATCATGGCCGCAAAAAAGTATTTGTTTTTGTGCCGCAGGTATGATTTTTCACGGAAAGAACCGATTAATTCCGACTGCTTGCTGCTCATCAGCCGGTTCAGCACATGCATGGCATAAACAAACAGGGAAGCGAGGACGATTGAAGAAAAACGAACGGGAATCTGCTGCAGCATCATGCATGCCCAGGCAAGACAACCGGCACCCAGGGCGGAATAAAAATCCGTCCTGACAGCCCAAATCCAGAACTTGAGGATCTTTGCCAACCTTGGATTTGGACTGATTTGATTTTCCGCAAAGCAGTCCATGACCTGATCGATAATCCAGTTTGGCGTGGATGCCCCGGCAGAGACACCGACACTCCTGTAACCGGCCAGATCAGCATTCTTTATCTCTTCTGCGGTTTCTATATGGAAAGCCGGCACATTCTGCTTTTGAGCCAGGGCAACCAGGCGACAGGTATTGGCGCTGTTTTTACCACCAACAACAAATAAAGCGTCCATCTCCCTGGCCAGGGCAATGATTTCCTCCTGCCTTCTTTCCGTGGATGAACATATTGTATTGAAAACAACAACCTGCGGGTTATTTTCTTTAATTTTCTTAACAATTCGGTCGTAGTGCGCCGCATCCTGGGTTGTTTGGGCCACGATGCAAACCTTGTCCATGGGAGGTAATTTTTCTGCGTCCTCCAGAGTCGAAACGATAATCCCCCTGTTTTGCGTGTAGCCCCACAAGCCGTCTACTTCCGGATGTTCACGGTCCCCGGCAATAATGACCGTGTAGTTCATCGCCGTGTGTTTTTTTATGATGGCCTGCACATAGCCGACCTTCGGACAGGTGGCGTCAATAATTTTGACGCCGCTTTCCTTGATTATTTTTCTTTCATCCGGCGCGATTCCGTGCGCCCGGATGATCAGGATGGCA
>CAZXIP010000277.1:0-2626 GCA_964640755.1 uncultured Smithella sp.
TTATTGACGGCAGAATCGCTGACATTTGCGACACGGGTTTCATGGATGGAGAACTCATTGTTCCACGGTTTGTCCTGAATGAACTGCAATTTATCGCGGATTCCTCGGATTCCATGAAACGTTCGCGTGGCAGGCGTGGTCTGGATGTCCTCAACAGGATGCAAAAAAGTTCGTCCATCAATATTGAGATCGTTGAACAGGATTTTCCGAAAATAAAAGGAGTGGACGGCAAACTGGTCGCCCTCGCCCAGAAACTGAACGCCAAACTGATGACTAATGATTATAACCTGAACAAAGTTGCAGAATTGCAGGGAGTGCGGGTACTCAACGTCAACGAACTGGCCAATGCCATGAAACCGGTGGTACTTCCCGGAGAACAGATGCTGGTCAAAATTATCCGCGAAGGCAAGGAACAGGGGCAGGGTGTCGGTTACCTGGATGACGGAACCATGATTATCGTGGACAGTGCGCAAAAAATGATCAACATGAACGTTGAAGTTGTTGTCACAAGCGTGCTGCAAACGACAGCCGGCCGGATGATTTTCACGGAACTGAAAGAGGCCGCCGAAAAGAAAAGCAACAATTCATAACCCATATTTCTGCTGTCTTTTTGACCGGAAAGAAAATACCTTTGGCGAACGGGCCCGGGAAGATGATTTTCCGGGCCCGTTTTATTGTAGGATGCATCATGAAAACAGTTGCAATTATTCCGGCAGGCGGCGCAGGCAAAAGACTTGGGCTTGAAGTTGCAAAGCAGTATCTTCTGCTCGGTTCATTGCCTGTGCTGGTTCACACGATCCGCGTGTTTCAGATAATGGAACTGGTTTCTGCCATTGTATTGGTGGTGCCGAAAGAAGATGTGGCGTCTGTACAAAAGAATATCGTTGAAAAATACGGTTTGACAAAAGTCATGACGGTTGTGGCCGGCGGCAGGGAGCGTCAGGATTCGGTTTGTAACGGTCTGCAGGCTGTTCCCGAAACGTGCGATGTTGTGATTGTACACGATGGTGTTCGTCCTTTTGTTACCCGGGATATGATTACCCGCGTCGTTGCCGCGGCGGCCCAATGCGGCGCCGCCTCCATCGGGGTTCCGGCCAAAGACACGATCAAGGAAACAACGGATGAAAACATAGTGACGGCGACGTTGCGCCGTCAAAATTTGTGGCAGACGCAAACCCCCCAGGCATTTGGGTATGAACTTTTATGCCGGGCTTATGCGGAAGCCCAAAGAGATCATTTCTATGGAACGGACGATGCGTCCCTGGTTGAGAGAATGGGCGTGAACGTCCAAATGGTCGCCGGTTCGCATGAAAACATCAAAATTACGACGCCGGAAGATTTGCTGATCGCGGAAGCATTAATGGAAAATAAAAAAAAGGAAATATTGGTTAGCCGCAGCGGGCTGGGTTATGACAGCCATCGATTTTCACCGGACAGGAAGCTCATCCTCGGGGGAGTTGAAATTCCCTGCGATCGTGGACTGCAGGGGCATTCAGACGCGGATGCCCTGCTGCATGCCGTCTGCGATGCGCTTTTGGGCATGGCCGGGGCGGGGGACATCGGCAGGCATTTTCCGGATACGGATGAGGCTTATAAAAATATCTCCAGCCTGGTTCTTTTAGAACGTGTTTGCCAGATCATCACGGCAAAGGGATTGAGCGTCAACAATATTGATGTCACAGTCATGATGGAAAAACCAAAACTGGCGCCTTATGCCGATGCCATGGCGGCCAATATTGCCAGAACGTTAAATATCCCGGAGGCAGCCATCAATATCAAGGCCAAAACAAATGAAGGCATGGGGTTTGTGGGGCGCGGGGAAGGTGTGGCCGTGCTGGTCATAGCCAGCGGAGTGGAAAGGATGAACAATGGCTGACAGGCCAAGAGTAAGATTTGCGCCATCACCTACCGGCGAACTGCATGTGGGAAACGCGCGCACAGCCCTGTTTAACTGGATGTTTGCCCGTCATCACGGCGGAAGCCTGGTTCTGCGCGTAGAAGATACGGACGAATCCCGCAGCGCGCTTTCCTATCAGGTCAGTCTGCTCGATGATTTGAAATGGCTGGGCTTGGATTGGGATGAAGGGCCGGAGAAAAACGGAGCGTACGGTCCTTATAAACAAAGCGAGCGGCTCGATCTGTACGCGGAACATCTGAAGAAACTGATTGACGATGATCTTGTGTACCCCTGCTACTGCACGGAGGAAGAACTTGAAGAGGAACGTCAGGCACTCATTTTGAGCAAACGCATGCCCCGCTACATGGGGAAGTGCCGCAACCTCAGCACAGGCGAGCGTGATGCGCTGGCGGCTCAGGGACGAAAACCATCCTGGCGTTTTAAAGTGCCCCCGACAACTGTTGAATTCAACGATCTGGTCCGGGGACTGATCCGGTTTGAAGGTGAGTCCATCGGCGATTTTATCATTGTCCGTTCCAACGGCATGCCGGCCTACAACTTTGCGGTCGTTATCGACGATCATTTGATGGCGATTACGCACGTGATCCGCGGTGAAGACCACCTGTCCAACACTGCCCTGCAAATCATGCTTTATCGGGCTTTGGGTTTTGAGCCGCCGGTTTTCGCCCATCATTGCCTGATTCTGGGCAAAGACCACGCCAAACTCAG
>CAZXIP010000278.1:0-2620 GCA_964640755.1 uncultured Smithella sp.
TTGCCGTGAACAACAAGCCCCACGTCTTCGGAATCGGCCAGTGTTCGCTGGACTATATCGGCCGGATTGCCGCTTACCCGCCGCCCGATGTGAAATGCGAATTTTCCAACCTGGTTGTGCAGGGCGGAGGCCCCGTCGCAACCGCGCTTGTCGCACTGAAACGATGGGGGCTCGATGCCTTCGTGGCCGGTGTGGCAGGTGATGATGACTTTGGTGCGCAAATCACCTCATCATTGACGGCGGAAGGCATCAATACGGGTGGTCTCGTCATCCGCCAAAATCAACACTCACAGTTCGCGTTTATCGTAAGTGAACCGGCCACGGCACGCCGTACAATCTTCTGGCAGCGCCCCACCGGTCAACCCCTCCAATCTGAAGAACTGGACTTAAATCTGCTTTTAAAAAGCTCGGCGCTTCATACTGACGGTTTGTTTCCCGAAGCCTCTCTTTTTGCCTGCCGCAAAGCAAAGGAGGCGCGCATTCCCGTAATTGTTGACGCGGGAACGCTGCGCGACGGGATGCTGGAAATCGCAAGACTCAGCGACTGTTGTGTCACATCAGAAACTTTTTCCAACGCGCTTTCCCCAACCCCGGAAGAAACCTGCCGGGTGCTGGCGGGTCTTGGTGTGCGATTCACGGGCGTCACGCTGGGAGCAAAAGGTTACGTTGCCCTGGTCGATGGCCGTTTCATCCGTAAAGCGGCTTACCCGGCAATTGCTATCGATACCACTGGCTGCGGAGATGTCTTTCACGCGGGCCTGACTTACGGCATCGTGCGCGGGTGGAACGCCGAAAAATCCCTTGACCTCGGGGCATGGGCGGCCGCCAGAGTCAGTGAGCAGATAGGCGGGCGGAGCGGTATTCCAACCATTCGGGATTTTCCTGAAAGATGATTTGACGAATTGCCATTGCCCCCTGACCAATCCACATGAATTAACCTGCTTCGCAAAAGGTATCATAAAGCCCTCATAAAAAGGGATTGACATATGGCCCTTCTTGTTATACTCGTACACAAGTTAATTGTATACAAGGATAATGGTATGGACAAAGTCGACTGCATCTTCTTTCAGCTTTCCAAGGCCTATCAACTGGGCAATCGTTTTCTTACGCAAAAGGTTTCCGAGCTCAATCTTACCTCCGTTCAGGCCATGATTCTGGGTTTTCTCGATCAGGAAGATCAGGTCACTTCCAGTGAACTGGGCAAAAGAGCAGAGCTCGACAGCGCGACCCTTACGGGCATCCTGGACCGCCTGGAGACCGCGGGATTCATTGAACGCAGGGGCAACCCTGACGACAGGCGCTCCATCCACATTCATCTGACGAAGAAAGGGAAATCGATGGCCCGGGAAGCCGCCCGGATGATCGCCGAAGCCAACACCGAGTTTCTGCAGATTTTAAATGAAAACCAGAAGCGAGATCTTCTGAATATTATCGAAAAACTGCGTCATGAAGCCCCGCGCTTATAAAGACGCACATCCGGCAATCCGTCCGGAGAAAGGAGCCATGATGGGAACCATTTATAAAACCGGTTGTGTCCTTTGCGCACAGAATTGCGGGCTGGAAATCGAGGTGGAAGCGAACCGCATCGTCAAAGTGAAGGGCGACAAGACAAATGTAAAAAGCGAGGGCTACTTCTGCCGCAAAGGCATGAACGTCGCCCATCATCAGCACAACGCCGACCGTCTGCAGTATCCTCTGAAAAAAGTTGGAGACAAATTTGAGCGGATTTCCTGGGATCAGGCAATTGACGAAATTGCCGGCAAACTCAAAAGCATTATCGGCCAATACGGCCCCCGCTCCTTCGCCTACATGGGCGGCGGCGGGCAGGGTTGCCATTTTGAGGTTCCCTTCGGTGTCCGCCTGATGCGGGGCCTGGGGTCCCAGTATCAATACAGCGCACTGGCGCAAGAATTCTCCGGCGCCTTCTGGGTGGTGGGACGCACACATGGCAAGCAGTACCTTCATGATCAGCCCGATGTAAACAATACCGATCTCCTTTTGGTAATCGGCTGGAACGGCATGCAGAGCCATCAGATTCCGCAGGCACCCAGGCAGCTCCAGCGCTTGTCCAAAGATAAGGATAAAATGCTGATCGTTGTCGATCCGCGTCTGACGGAAACCGCAAAACTCGCCGATATTCACCTGCGTATCCGTCCCGGGACGGATTCTCTGATGCTGAAAGCTATGATTTCCATCATCCTCAAAGAAGGATGGGCCAACCAGGAGTATCTGGCCAACAGAACATCAGGCTTCGATTCGATAAAATCCTATTTTGATCAATTCGATGCCCGCGCCGCCATCAAAGTCTGTGAGCTGGATTTCGATCAGGTCCGCGAAGTCGCGAGACTTTATGCGACGCGCAAATCGTCCCTGCGCTACGACCTCGGCATTTACATGGGACGTCACAGCGGGCTGAACTCGTATCTGATCGTGATCCTGATGGCGATCTGCGGAAGGCTTTGTGTACCCGGCGGCAATGTTATTAACGGCCACATGATGCCCATCGGCCCCAACAGCGATGAAAGAGATCCAAAAGTATGGCGCACGGTGACAACCAATGCCTTTCCGGTTTGCGGTGTTTTTCCGCCTAATGTCATGCCGGAAGAAATTCTCTCCGATC
>CAZXIP010000279.1:0-2608 GCA_964640755.1 uncultured Smithella sp.
ATTGTAAATAATTGTTATCACCCGTATTACACATAAAGAATAAAACACGTCGTCGACTTTAAAATAGTCACTAATAATATGTATACTATTGTTATTATTGTTTTATTATTTAAAGTAGAAACCATGCAAATTATATCTAAAAATCGTAAGTTTTCATAGTTGTAAAGAAATCCGACATTAAAACAATATTAAGGGATTGTTAAAAATTTTTGCATCATTATTCATCGGTCAATAAGCGCCTCGCGTGTGTGGAGTCTGAGTCAGGAATAAATCGTTTAAGGCATTAATAATATAAGCAGATTTCTATTCATTACAGAAAGTCGGGTTTTTTTGAAATGACACTAGGGGAATCAGGAAAAATCTCGATATTTTAAAACACCAATATAATCAATTGTTTTACAATTTTATGTTTTCGTAAAGAATTTCGACGCCAGCAGTGGTCATGAGATAGAACGCAGAACTACATAAGATAAGACCGAAGCGCTTTGCTGTTGTGATTGTCTGCATTAACAAACGCCGCGCCGATATGGACGCTGTTTTCATTGTTAACGACTCTCTTCGGCTCACAGGCTAATCGAATGGGTTTGCTGCTTGAAGGCAGGTTGAAAACTACTTCAAATCTGGCGTCCTGCCCTTCAATCCTCAACTGGTCTTCCAGATCTTTGGCAAGTGATATTTTCAAACCGCCCATGGAGAGCTCGGTAATATCCACAATGCATTCCTGTTCGTTATCCGCCTGGATAATGACAGCCGGAACGGAAAGTGTTTCGCGGCGATATTGTCGTTTCTCCTGCCGTGATTCAACGGTTGATGATTTTCTTTTGTTAAGGTAATCAGACAAAATGATTTCGATTGTCGAAGATAAAGACCGCCTTTCATCCCTCGAAACCCTTACCAAACCATCATGCACTTCTCCGCTGACCCGAAAACAAATAGACTTGTCCTTCTTCATTTATAAGTCCTTGGACTTTAGCTAGTTTTTGCTAGGAATCGTAAGCAAATATCATACCTTAAACAATTATTACAATGGTCATAGATCCTTATAATACTGTTATTACTTATTATTATTTTTACAAACAGGGAAGAGCCGGCCAAATCCATTTCTTGATCCGTCCATTTTTTACAATTTTGTAAAAGTTATCGACATGATTGCATTTCGGATAATTTTACATTTTAAAAAATGATTTGCGCTGCATTTTAACAATTTTTACATGCTCATGTAGAACAAGTGGTCTTGCCACCCTTCAGTGGTGATTGAAGCCTTTTGTCCTCTTCGGCTGCCAGGAGAAATCCTTTGCAGTTTTTTTACAATAACTTGGGACGGCGCTCATTGTGCACTATTTCCGAAACCTTGTCATCGTCGAAAGCATAATGACGGTCTTGGCTTCCGAAGGAACTGGCTTTTTGCATTGATTCCAGGGTCCGTCGGCCGTCAGAGGATGAATGGAAAGAACACGGTCGGGTTCAGGAGAGCCGGCTGGAAATCTCCAGGTCCACCCATGCTCGTCTTTCTTCATAGCCTTCGTACCGAGGCGTTCGAGGTAGAATGAAGCAACCTGATCCGGTTGTGCAGATGTTACAAAAGCGTCCCATGTTATTTCGCCACTCGACCCGTAAACATGCTGCTGGCACAGATGGCTCGCGGATTCGAAAACAGGAAGATTATAGTTTCGAAATACGGCATCAGTGCTGATCCCTGATGATGACTTCAGGGCGCAGCCGATCACGCAGGCACAGGCAAAAATCACACACAGGCATTTAATGATTTTATTCATAGCGGTTTCCTTTTAACCCGGATTACACAATAGAGAAGTTTGTTGTTTCTCTGCGTCATTTCGGGTGTAGCAAGAAATTTTGTTTATAAGATTGCCACGCCGCCTGAGAGGCGGCTCGCAATGACAAAATCGTGTGTCATAACCTTACAGGTCACACGTTTCGAACGTATGTGAGAAATCTAAAAAGAACCCTTGATTAATCCGAAACAAAGATTTCTCGTCGCTGCGCTTCTCGAAATGACAAATTGAATTATCCCTGACCCAAAGGAGAAATTCATATTTCGGGAATAACAACGGATCATTTACAGATTCCTTATCCGCCTTCGGCGGGTCGTAGTAACTATTTCCTTCTGCTTCTGTTTCTTTACCGGGTCTTTTTCCACGTAAATTTTCCTGCCGGTTGCCGGATCAATCCCCGTCCAGTACATGAGCGCGGAAAAGGTTGAGGGGAGAGGCGTGAAGATCTGCACCTGCTGCGGTGTTGTTTTCAATTCACGCGAGGAGAAGGATTTCAATTCGTGCATATCGTTTTCGGTGCAGCCAGGGTGGGCGGCAATAAAATAATATGTCAGAAATTGCTTTTGTTTTGTTTCCGCGTTGACCTTTTCAAAAAGGCGTTTGAAATCGATCAATGCCCTCGACGCCGGTTTTCCCATGAGCGCAAGGGTGGACGACACGGTATGCTCCGGTGCAATCTTCATCTGGCCTGAAGTGTGATGTCTCACCAGCTCCCGCAGATAAGACAGTCCGTTTTTCTTATCCGCCAAAACCAGGTCATGACGAATGCCGGAAGCAACAAATATTTTTTTGACGCCCGGAATCAGGCGAAGGGC
>CAZXIP010000280.1:0-2600 GCA_964640755.1 uncultured Smithella sp.
TTGCCAAATGCTGTAATCCGATCCCCGGGGATGAAATCTCCGGCTATATTTCACGCGGACGGGGAATTACAGTTCACACACAGAGTTGTCCGCATTTAAAAAGACTGGATATTGAAAGGATTGTTGATGTCAACTGGGATCTCCGCCAGAAGCATGCCTATCCCGTTCATATTAAGGTTGTCTGCAATGACCGTAAGGGGGTTTTAACAGAGGTCAGCTCCGTGATTACCTCGTTTGATATCAATATCAGCTTTGCCCAGGTGGAGACAACGGACATGATTGCCAACTGCATGTTTATCATTGACGTTTATGATCTGCAACAGCTCAATTCCATTTTTTCCGCCATCCGCCAGCTGAAAGTTGTTCGATCGATTGAAAGGATTCGCAAAGCCTGAAGGCTGTCAACATAATTTGGATATTGACAAACAAATCCACTCTGCTATAAGCAGGCGCAATTTGAGCAGGGTCAACGAACAGGAGAATTTTATATAATGATGTCAGGCAAATGTCAAAAATATGCAATGGTCTTATTTTCAGTCCTGATGATGTGCTTGTCGGGTGTATTGCTCCATGCACAAACGGTAAAGCATGTTGTGGTTATTGATCCCGCGCATGGCGGTGAGGATGCGGGGGTTGTCGGTGTTGATAAAATTGCGGAAAAGGATTTAACTCTTGCCATTGCACAGGCGCTGAAAGAGGAACTGGCCCAGAATGCAAATCTTGAGGTGGTTTTAACCCGTGACTCGGACAAAACGGTTTCTTTGGCTGAGCGCAGAAAGAATATTCGGAAAATACAACCTGCTATAGTTTTAAGCCTTCATATCAATGCGGGTTTTGGCAAAACCTCATCTGGATATGAAATGTATTATCCGGGCTTTGGGGAGGAAAATGAATCCCCAAAAAAGAAAACAAGGAAAGGCGATGCCGGCGATGAAAAAAAATATTTAAGTGATACAGTCCGGCTGTCGCGCCTGGTGCAGAAAAATCTTGAAGGTTTGTTTCCGCGGAAAGGCAGAGGACTCCGAGAAGCGGATGTGCCGCTTGGTGAAGAACTCGCCGTTCCCGTGTTGACAGTTGAGTTGGGTTTTGCCACAAACCCTGAAGAAAAGAAAAAATTGGCATCCGGTAAAACACAAAAAGACATTGCCAGAGCGCTGGCAAAAAGTATAAATTCCTTTTTTTAGGAGCCCCGTGTTTAAGAGAAATCAGGATCGAAAATTTGATGAACTGAGGCCTGTTCACATCTCCAACCACTATTTGCGGAATGTGCCGGGCTCCGTTATGGTTGAATTCGGCAACACAAAAGTATTGTGCGCGGCATCACTTGAAGAGAAAACAGCGGCTTTTTTAAAGAATACGGGGAAGGGCTGGCTGACCGCGGAGTATTCCATGCTGCCCATGTCTACACAAACCCGTTCGTCCCGGGAATCCGTGAGGGGCAAACTGGGGGGCAGGACACATGAAATACAGAGACTGATCGGCAGATCGCTGAGGGCAGTGACGGATTTAGCCGCTTTCGGTGAAAGAACCATATATATCGACTGCGATGTTATTCAGGCAGACGGCGGTACCAGAACCGCGTCAATTACCGGAGCTTTTGTGGCGCTGGTCGATCTTTTTAGACATATGATGAAGCAGGGATTGATCAACGAAATCCCTGTAAGGGATTTTGTTTCGGCAGTCAGTGTCGGAATTGTGCAAAATCAGGTGTTACTGGATCTGGAATACGAAGAAGATTCTCAGGCTGATGTGGATATGAATTTTGTCATGACGGGAGCAGGTTTGTTCATCGAAGTGCAGGGAACGGCTGAGCATATGCCGTTTAGCATTGACCAGATGGAACAGATGACCGCCCTTGCAAGAAGCGGCATCGTCCAAATTGTTGCCTTGCAAAAGCAAGTTACGGGTGAAATCCGTTCATGAAAATTGTCTTTGCAACGAAAAATGAGGGAAAGGTCAAGGAAATCAAGGAAATGCTTTCCTCCATGGACGTGGAATTACTGTCTTTAAACCATTTTGAATCATTACCGGAAATTGTCGAGGACGGGAAAACGTATCTGGAAAATGCTTTTAAAAAAGCTAGAATTGTATCAGAATATACAGGTGAAACCGTACTGGCTGATGATTCCGGTCTGGAAGTGGTTGCTCTGGGAGGGGAACCCGGCATTTATTCCGCGCGTTATGCTGGTGAGGGCGCTTCAGACGATGAGAACAACGCCAGACTGCTGGACAAGCTAAAAGAAGTTCCCCGCGAGAGAAGAAACGCGTCTTTTTGTTGCGCATTGGTGCTGTACGAAACCAATGGCAACTATCATTCCTTTGAAGCGAACTGGCAGGGAAGCATCATTGATGAAAGCAGGGGAGATAACGGCTTTGGATATGATCCGATTTTCTTCTGCGCTGAGTTAAATAAAACAGCAGCTCAGCTGCCGCCGGAAATTAAAAACAAGATCAGCCACAGGGGGCAGGCATTTGCAAAGCTCAAAGATTATCTGGGTTCTTTAAAAACATAACATGATCGGGGCGTAGCGCAGCCTGGTAGCGCGCTTGCTTTGGGAGCAAGATGTCGAGTGTTCAAATCACTCCGCCCCGACCAGAAA
>CAZXIP010000281.1:0-2589 GCA_964640755.1 uncultured Smithella sp.
TTCGATTCCCATGCACTTCCGCCATTTTTCTTCAGTTTGTCCGTTTCTCAATGATGGTCATGATTTTTTCAATGATCCTGCTCTTTCCATATTCTTTGTTGAAATCATTTTTCATAGATTGTGCAGCAGAGACTATATTGCCGGACATATCTTTCAACGTTTTTAAAACAAGACTTGATTTAATGGCAACGGATTCACCCAGTTTCACCCAGTGTTTCTGCCTGATCCAGGAAGGCCTGTTCTCACCTCCTATTCTCATGGCCGACTTCTCCACCAATTCCGGATAGACCTGCGTGCATATCAGATCGTAAAATGGCGCCAGACACGGCCCCCGGTTGGTGAAGATCATGGACAGGTTCTTGGCATGGGCGTCGGCATTGCCGATCAGATAGTTGAAGATCACCCATCGCAAAAGCGCCATGCGGTCGGCAGCGGGGCGAATGCTTTTTTCCTGCAATAAGGCAAAACATTGTTTCAAGGAAGGTCCTCCCTCGCTTTCGTATTTCTGTTCAGGAAGAAATCCCAGAGACTGGCAGAAGTCTTCCTGGTGCATGCGCACAACATGTCCATCCTTATCCCGGTTGCGGTCATAACGCTCAATGATGAAGAGCTGATCAAGGCCCCGGCGGATAACAACCGGCGGTACGGCCAATCCCAGCTTTTGCGCCAGCATCAGGCAGAAGGCTTCATTTTCTACTGTTCCGGCCAACTCACGGATCGGCGGTTTCAAAATATGGGTGCTTGGTGCATTCCCTGAAGCAATAAAAATACGGTTGCCCTCCATGTAAACCGGAAGCTTATTTTGCGATCCAGCCAGAGAAAGCCGTATCCCTTCCAGTCCAGCCATTAATGGTCTTCGGGGCAGGTCTGTAATGATACGGTGCAGTTCTTCTTCTTTGAGTTCCCTGTAGCCCGGTTTGACGGCAAGTGCAACACCCGATGGAAGAACAGACACCGCCCCGGCACATTCTCCACCTATACGGTTTAACATGGCAAAATCATTGCTCACAGAAATTTGCAGTTGCTGGGCGATGATTCGCTTGATTTCAGCCTCCGGTAAAAGATTGGAAAAGAAAGGACGTGAAAAATCATCAGGATATGTCTCAACTCTCAAGGGGATGTGCAATGATAAAGGAAGGGCGCCTTTTTTACCGACCCATGCCGCATCATATTCAAAGACAAAGCGTCTTTTTTCATCGAGCCACAGGCGCCCGACTTTCTGGTCCCCGAGATAAACGTCCAATCCCCGATTTCCGATATTATTATCCATCCGGCCACTTCCTAGATGCGATGTAAAGATCGAGCCCCAGTGCCGTTAGAGCCTGCAGGACTTTTCCCATCTGCACCGTCGCTTTTCCGTTTTCCAGATCGGATAGAAATCTGTACCCGACACCGCATAAAGCCGCTGCATCGGCCAGAGTCAGTCCGTCTTCCCTGCGTTTTTTTCTGACGGCCACACCGATATCCGCCACAGTGGCTGCTTTGTTATTCATCATTTTCCTCCTGCTTCATTACCGCTCGGGAATAATAACCGGTCAAGTCGATTTCGTCAAGAAATATATTACCGATAGGGAATATTTGACAGGAAATATGTCTCATTGCAGACAAATATTACCGTTAGGGAATTAAATATGTCAGGAAAATCCAGAAAGACCCGGAAGGAAAGTTCCCTCCGGGTCTTTCTTATCAACAACAAATAGAATTTTAGGTTGTTAGCGAAAAGCCTGCTCTGGCCAGAAACATTTGTGGAAGCTCTAACGGTAGTTACACCAGTCAACACAGCGGCGCTCCTGTTCCTTCGCCTGTCTCTCACAACGTCGCTGGTATCCGGGCCTTGAGTGTTCTCTGCATCCCGCCATAGCGGCCTGAAAATCATCACGACATTGATCTATGCACTGGCCGCGATGACCAGGAGGCGGCGGTGGTGGCGGCGGGCCGGGCTCATGATAACCGCGATCCGGGGATGGATGCTGACCGGGATGTACTACTTTGAAACGACTACGGGCTGAAACCAAATATCCGCCGGTTCTGTAATTATAATAGGCCCGCGCCTCATATCTACCCGGTCGTGGAGATCTGAACGTCAGCACACCCTGCCGCACTCCCTCGGGCATATATTTATAGTCTCCGGCTTCAGTATCCGGTGCGCCTTCCGGTACGATACATATCCAATCACTTGAATAGCCCGGTGCATTATAAAAACGCACCCGGATATCCTCGCCCTGATAGATGCGACTGTCCGTTTCGATCCACGGCTGGCCATTTGAAGCCAATGCCGTCTGGCAGCAAAATGCCAATATGATCAAAATAATTAACGCAGGAATTGACCGCTTTTTGAGACTGGTTTTCGTCATCATTATTACCCTCCTTTTTTAAATAATCTCGACAAGAATATATTATACATTACCCATCGCCAATTTTCTAAGAACTGATCACTCGTTTCCTTTTACAAACCGGATCCCTTTTCACAAAGCAGAATACTTGAAACCATTTATCAAGGGAACATCCGCTTTGTTCATATTATAATACCGTACCCGGCATTTTCATAACACTTTCTTTTTTTATCGGAATAATCACCGCAAGATGATA
>CAZXIP010000282.1:0-2557 GCA_964640755.1 uncultured Smithella sp.
GACACTCATCACAGGATATTTCCACTCTTTGGGTTGGCCGCAATTGTTGTAATATATGTCAAAATCGGTTGATCCATAAATGTATGGATTCAGTCCGTCGATAGAAATGAAATACTCTGAAGATTTGCTTTTGATTTCTTCCAGTCTGCTCCTGATCAACTCAAAATTTCTTTCAATAAATTTATGCCTTGATTCATGGGTCCAGCCGTCAGGTTCTTTCCAAAAGTAAATATTATGAGACGAATATTCAATGAGCTTGTCCATGGACAGATTCTCAAGGAGGTTTAAAAACAGCCATTCGTGGAATTCTTTTTTATAGTCGACAAACGAATAATATCTGCCATCAACGCCCATAAAATTTTGCCGGCGAACATCCTTTGAAGGTTCGGATGAAATGTTTATTGAAAAGAAGTCTAGGGGGGATTCGGAATCAAAATTCCTGATGATGATTTTGTTGCGGGTGTCAATAAGAAGCTTTTCACCGTCAACCCAGGTAAAGTGATTACATCCGGAAGGTTCATTTGCATCTAAAAATTTTTTCTTTGCGCCTTTTAATGCTATGATGAATCCGTTCCTGACATTGGTTAAATCATTATAGACTGCCGGTATGGCAATTTTGCCTTCGCCGTTTAAAAGACCGGCTTTGTCCGTTTTTCTGTCCCTGAATCTGATAAATCCTTCACTTTCACAATCCGGACTGTTGTCGAATAAATAAAGGTTTCCCCTTTGAACTATTTTCCCGGACTTTGTAAGATAATACAATTCATTCTTGCCGTTCTTTTCTTCCATGACGGCAATGATCTTGTCGATTTTTTTGGCTATTGTGAAACCTGCAAATTTGGGTTTGATTCTTATCCTGCCGTTTTGGTCTTTGAATCCGGCGAGTCCGGAGTCTTCGCTTAAAAATGCTGTCCAGTAACGATCTGCCTGCGCATTTATCGGGCACGCAAATAAGAGCAGCGTGAATATTAAGATGATTTGCTTTTTTATTCTCATAAGAACGAAAAAAATCAGCGGTGAATGCAACGGGGTGAAATTCTGATGTATGGGCCAGCGTTCAGGCTGAATCGTTTGCAGTTCCGGAAGGCACCTTCCTGGTTTTGAACCACTTCCTGCGCAGATCCTTTACAATCTTCATTCCCTCCGGACCTGCCATCCATATTCCAAGTCCCAGCATGTTCCAGGAAAGGATGTAAATGCCAAAAGCCACACCCGCACCGAGCGCAGGATGCCGGGTCTTCAATCCAATGGCAGCGGCGAGGGCACTGCCCCCATAGCCGATAGGTGTGTTGACAATTAAGAGGAACACACCTATCTTGAACCTAAGACTACGCTTCGGCGTTATCATCGCATTACTGTTCGCCTGTGTTTCATGCATCATTGGTGTTTTTGCCTGTTCCTGAAAGCTTTTCTCCATTGTTCCGAAGGTCCTTGATAACGCAATTCCTATAAAATACAAAATCTTGAGAAGGAGATTTTCTTTAAGTCAAAATACCTGTCATTTTGATAAAATATATGAAAACGCCGTTTGGATGTCAATCTCTTAATTAAACATCATTATATATCATTTTTACTTGACAAACATGTTTTAGTTAATTATATACTACCAAAACGATAGTGTTGGTAGTATATATAAGGTGGTTGACATGAAGCTTTCCACAAGAACACGTTATGGCGTAAGACTGATGGTGGCCTTGGCTCAAAATTATGGAAAAGGCCCCGTATTTCTTAAAGATATTGCCAGAGGAGAAAATATTTCCGAAAAGTACCTGAGTTTGATCATCATTCCTTTGCGGGCGGTTAATTTAGTGAATTCCGTCCGCGGGGCTCACGGTGGATATAACCTGCCAAAAGAGCCTTCACAAATTACTTTAAAAGAGATTGTAGATGTTTTAGAAGGAGATTGCTCTCTTGTGGATTGTGTTCACAATCCTTCCTCTTGCTCACGCGTCCCTATCTGCGCCAGTCATGACATCTGGGAGATTATCGGTAATAAGATTTCAGAGATATTAAGTTCGATTACCCTGGATATGCTGGTAAAAATGAATCAGGAAAAAGCCGGCAATATAATGATGCAAGATATTTGATAAATATCACGAGAATGCGGAGCCATTGCTGATTATAAAGGCTTCATGAGGGAAACCGCCAAAAACGGCATGCTGAAGGGTTATATTTGCCGATGAGCAGGAGTCCCGGCCAATCCGCGGTGATTTATGACCATGGCAGTGTTCTGGGTAGAAAAATAGAAGAGGTTTTACATGGAACTTGTTGAAAAGATCAATCGTTTGAAAAAAGAGAAAAATGCCGTGATCCTGGCGCACAATTATCAACTGCCCGAAGTGCAGGATATTGCGGATTACGTGGGTGATTCTCTGGGCTTGAGCATTCAGGCGTCAAAAACCAATGCAGATATCATTGTGTTCTGCGGCGTCTATTTCATGGCGGAAACGGCGAAGATTCTTTCACCGGAAAAAATTGTCCTCATCCCTGACAGGAAGGCGGGCTGTCCCATGGCGGATATGATTACCGCCGAAGAGCTCCGGGAACTGAAGGCACA
>CAZXIP010000283.1:0-2552 GCA_964640755.1 uncultured Smithella sp.
CGGACGGGGTAGCCGAAGTCGGGTCGCTGGCTTGCGGTGATGCCTTGAAACTCACCTTCAAACTTGATGAAAATAAGCGCATTAAAGACGCAAAATTTAAAACATTCGGCTGTGCCAGCGCTATTGCCTCCTCTTCGGCGCTTACGGAAATCATCAAGGGGATGACCGTTGATGAAGCACTCAAAGTCAGCAATCAGGATATCGCGCAATATCTGGGCGGCCTGCCGGATGAAAAAATGCATTGCTCTGTTTTGGGCAAACAGGCCCTGGAGAAGGCGGTGGAAAATTATCAGGGAGCACCGGCGCTGGAAGCCGGTGCAAAAATAATTTGCGAATGCTTTGGCGTGACCGATAAAGAAATCGAGCGGGCCATTCGTGAGAATAACCTGGCAACGGTGGAAGATGTGACAAATTATACCAAAGCCGGGGGAGGCTGTGGGGGATGTCATGACGCCATTGCCCAGATTATTGAGCGCATAAAGGCGGAGCCGAAAGCCGACACAAAACCCCGGCTCACGAATCTTCAGAAAATCCGGATGATCGAAGAAACAATTGACCGGGAAATCCGGCCCTCTTTAAGGCAGGACGGCGGCGATGTTGACATCATTGACATTATCGGCAACCGGGTACTTGTAGCGACACGGGGCGCCTGTGCCACATGCAAGGCGGCCGACATTACCTTAAAACATTTTGTTGAGCATCGTCTCAAGGAATTGGTTTCTCCGGACATTACTGTGGAGGAGGTATCCAAATGAATCCCATTTATTTCGACAATAATGCCACAACACAGGTCGCCCCCGAAGTACTGGACGCCATGCTGCCTTACTTCAGGGATTTATACGGTAATCCTTCCAGCATGCATACATTTGGTGGTCAGGTCGGCCAGAAAATTCGCGTAGCACGTGAGCAGGTGGCTGCTCTTCTGGGCGCATTGCCGGAAGAAATTGTTTTTACCAGTTGCGGAACGGAAAGCGACAACTCCGCGATCTGGTCAGCTTTAACGACAAGACCTGAAAAAAAACACATCGTGATCAGCCGGGTAGAACATCCGGCTATCCGCGCCCTTTGTTCGCATTTGAGTTTGCAGGGGTATAAGATCACCGAATTGCCTGTGGACAAAAGCGGCAATCTGGATCTGGAAAATCTGGAAAAGAACCTGACTCAGGACACGGCCATTGTCAGCCTGATGTGGGGTAACAATGAAACGGGGGTGCTCTTTCCGGTGGAAGCGGCGGCAAGGATGGCCCATGAAAAAGGAATTCTCTTTCATACCGATGCCGTTCAGGCAGTAGGAAAGATTCCCGTCAACATGAAAAACAATGTTATTGACATGCTTTCCATTTCCGGCCACAAACTGCACGCTCCCAAAGGCATAGGGGTTCTCTATGTCCGGCGAGGGACCAAGTTTTCACCTTTTTTGATCGGTGGCCATCAGGAAAAGGGGCGGCGCGGAGGCACGGAAAACACTCCGGGCATCATCGGACTGGGCAGGACCTGCGAGCTTGCAGCCCTAAATATGGAAAAAGAAAATATATTGGTTAAACGTCTGCGGGACAAACTGGAGAGCGAACTTTTAAAGAAAATTCCGCAGAGTCGTGTCAATGGTGATATCGAAAACCGCCTGCCCAATACCACAAATATCAGTTTTGAGTACGTGGAAGGTGAATCGATTCTGCTGATGATGAATGAACTGGGCATATGCGCTTCTTCCGGTTCAGCCTGTACATCAGGATCGTTGCAGCCTTCGCATGTTTTGCGCGCGATGGGCGTGCCGTTCACCATGGCACACGGTTCGATCCGCTTCAGCCTCAGCGTTTATAATACGGAAGAGGAAGTTGATTTTGTGATTGAAAAAATGCCGGCGATTATTGAGAGGCTGCGAGAGATGTCGCCATTCTGGAAAGAATCGGGGCAGGCCTGCCGGAAACAGTGAATGGTGGATGGTGAATGGCGGGTGACGGTATGAAGCGTTCAATGAACGGTGATAAAGGAGATCATTATGAGCAGGTACAAAATCGTTGTGGTTGTCGGGAGTCTTCGCAAGGATTCATTGAATCGCAAACTGGCTAATGCCATTGTGAAGTTGGCGCCTCCGGAGTTTTCGTTCAGTCAGGTGCAAATCAGTGACCTGCCACTATACAACCAGGATGACGACGCGTCTCAGGCTGAATCAGTAAAAAGGCTGAAGAACGAAATCAAGAATGCCCAGGGAATTTTATTCGTTACCCCGGAATACAACCGGTCAATTCCCGGCGTGCTCAAAAACGCAATCGACCATGCTTCGCGTCCTTATGGCCAAAACGTCTGGGCTGGAAAACCAGCCGGCATCATAGGAGCTTCGATCGGTGTCATCGGTACGGCTATGGCGCAACAGCATCTGCGAAATGTTCTGGCATTTCTCGACGTACCCATACTTAGCCAACCCGAAGCGTTCATTCATGCAAAGGAAGGCTTTTTTGACGAGGCCGGTAATATCGGTGAAGGAAGCAGGCAATTCCTGCAGGATTGGATGGACAAGTATGTCGCATGGGTAAAGAAACACGTCGATTGAT
>CAZXIP010000284.1:0-2550 GCA_964640755.1 uncultured Smithella sp.
TCGCCGATGTAGATGATTTTTTCATACATCAGGCGATAGTCGTTTAATATTTTATTCTTGCAGGTGCCGCAACGGCCGCATAATTCATTGGCCTGCGGAAAACAAAACGTCAGAGATCCATTTTGGCCGAACACAACAGCATTGGAAAAAAACTCGATTTCACCCAGACGGTTCTTTTCCATAATTGCACGGATATAAAAATCAAGCCCGTCGGAAACGATCTTCACATCCACGCCTTTTTTCTTCGCGAGGCGATAAAACCTCGCAAAAAAGGGATCGATCCTGGAACGTTTCAACACGTACGTCTGGAGGCAATCCGGGTTCACCGTCATCAGCGGAGCGATCTTTCGATATGCCTCGCGTGACCCGAGACTGTTCTTAACATACTTACGATCAATATCGTCCCGGCTTTTTTGGGTAAAGTGGCTCAAGACTTCACTGCCTACATCCACCGGGCAGATGGTTCCGTCAAAATCACTGATGATCAGTGCTTTTTTCTGTTTAAAGAGCATGATAGCTATTGTTTCTTACAGCCGGTTTTCCCTTTAATGTTTGCGCTTCAGTAACACGTAAATTCCCAGCAGCACAAGGATGATGGGCAGAATATACTGAGAATATTTATACAGGTCAAATCCATAGAACTCTATAAACAAAAAGATGATGCCGACGGTGGCGATAAACCAGCCCTCAATGGCCTTAATTTTATATATCAGCGTGCTGATACCAATGACAATCAGCAAAATCGGCCACGTCTGGCCAAAACTGTAACTGCTGGTCTTGCTGATGAAAATTAAAACGCCCAGGGTAATTAAAATGAGTCCACCGGTAAGAATGTTTCGCTTTTCAGTTGGCATAAAATTCTCCTTTGATCGTAATTTTATTTGTTGGCGAATGCAAAAGCACGCCTTTTTTATTGTTTTTCCGCCAATTTCAAAAACGGTTTAAACAGATCGATCGGTATCGGGAACACGGTTGTCGAATTGTTTTCCGCTGCAATCTGATTTAACGTCTGCAAATAGCGCAGCTGCAGCGACATGGGCTGTGTTTCCATCAGAGCCGCCGCATCTATCAGCTTTTGCGCGGCTTGGAATTCGCCTTCCGCGTTGATCACCTTCGCCCTTCTTTCTCTTTCCGCTTCCGCCTGCTTGGCCATTGCCCGCTTCATTTCCTCGGGCAAATCGATATGCTTGACTTCCACGAGAGACACCTTGATGCCCCATGGATCCGTGCTACGGTCAAGAATTTCCTGAAGCTGCATATTAATCTTTTCCCGTTCCGAAAGGATTTCATCCAGTTCCACCTGACCGCAGACACTTCGAAGCGTCGTCTGTGCGAGCTGTGACGTCGCAAAAAGGTAATTCTCAACATTCACCACGGCGGCATTGGCATCCAGGACCCTGAAATAAACAACCGCGTTGACCTTGATCGATACGTTGTCCTTGGTGATAACATCCTGTGGGGGGACATCCATCGTGATGGTACGCATGTCGATTTTGACGATTTTGTCGATGCCGGGAATAATAATGATCAGGCCCGGTCCTTTCAGTTCGCGGATTCTGCCCAGCCGAAAAAGAACCGCCCGCTCGTATTCATTGAGCACCTTGATTGCCGATGCCAGAAACATGACCACCAATACGACAATAACCAGTAGGGGTAAGGGTAAAGATCCCAACATAATGCCTCCTCCTTTTATATCAATTAATGATTTTCTCTTGTCTTTATTTCTTCAACAATCAGTTTCAGGCCGGAAACTTCCTTGATTTTTACTTTTGCTCCCCGGGGAATGAACTGATCACTCTGTCCCGTCCAGTATTCTCCCTGGAAAAACACCTTGCCTTCGCCGTTGATGTCCGTTGAGGCTTCACCCTGGCCTTCGATCATCGATTCCGTTCCTGAATAATGTTTCCTCATCTGAGCCTTGACCGCAAGCCAGATGACGACGATAAAGAAACCGGACGCGACCAGAACCGCGGGAATCAAGACCTGAAAAGACAATCTCAGCGCGGGCTCCGGCGTATCGAAAAGCAGGAATGATCCCAGCGCCAGCGATATCACGCCGCCGACAGTTAGCATGCCATGACTCATAATCTTGATCTCCGCGATAAATAAAATAATGCTGAATACGATCAGCAATATGCCCGTGTAGTTCACCGGCAGCGTTGAGAGGCCGAAAAATGCCAGCAAAAGCGATATGCCGCCAATCACACCGGGCAAAATCGCGCCCGGCGTCGAAAACTCGAAGTACAGGCCCGCCAAACCGATCAGCAGGAGAAGATAAGCGATATTGGGATTGGAAATCGCCGACAGAATCCCCTGCCGCGTGCCCATCTTTTTATTGTCTATTACGGCGTTGGCTGCAGATATTTTTTTGGTTTTTCCGGCCACGGTCACTTCCTTCTGATCAATCGCGGCCAGCAATTTCTCTAGATCCGGGGCCACGATGTCAATGACCTTCAACTTCAGGGCTTCGTCCGCGGTAATGGACTCGCTTTTGCGCACGGCTTTTTCAACCCATTCTTCGCTGCGCCCGCGGATTTTGGCAATGCTGCG
>CAZXIP010000285.1:0-2534 GCA_964640755.1 uncultured Smithella sp.
GCCAGAAACAGTTTTGTGCTGCGCAGGAGGATGTGTGACATTGTGGGAAAATATCATTGTGAAGAAGCCGCACCTATATCTCGCAATATCTTTGACACCGTCTGTGAACTTATGTAAAGTAAGAAAATAAGTATTGGACGATGCATGACCGTAATTCCCGTGCGGAAATGACATACTATTGAATATTATGGATATAAAGGCTACAAGGAAACCGGAGAATGTGACGATGGGTATTGTTGAGGTAGTGCATGCCGGAAGGAAACCGTTCAAGAGGGCTTACGTGGCCGTCTTTCTGTGGTTCACGGGCCGGGCCATCCAGGCCGCCGCTAAGGTCGATAAACAGGTCCGGCAGGAATTCGACAGCCTTCCCGACGATTTCATCTTTTCACTGGGAGTTCTTCCGGACGGACCCTGGATGCTGATCGGCAAAGAAAAAGGTCGGGTGAAATATCTTGGCGGCAATCCCGGCGGAAGGCACATTCATGTCCGTCTGGCGATGAAAAATATAGAGACCGCTTTTTTGATTCTCTCCTTTCAGGAAAGCACGGCCATGGCCACAGCCCGCAATCGCCTGATCACAGAAGGGGAAGTTCCACATGCGCTGGCCATGATCCGGGTCATGGATATTGTGGAGGTTTACCTCCTTCCTAAAATGATCGCACGTCTGGCCGTGAAGCGCTACCCCTCGTGGACACTGGGCCGCAAGGTTTTCGGCCGGATCGGCATTTATGCCCGGGCATTGCTGGACATCTGATGAAAGGACCATGACATGAATACGGATACCGTTTTCACCTTTACCTGTCCCGTCAAGACAAACTCGGGAAACAAAGCACTCGAGAATCTGCCTATTGAGCTGTCCGATCTGAATGCCGGCAAGCCTCTTATTGTAACGAACATCGGGAAAGTGGGCCGGACGGCCATCCGGACGCTGACGGGCGCGTTTGGTGATTCGGGCATGACGCTGGGCGTTTTCGACGGTCTCACTGACAAGGTCAATCCCGCCCTAATCGAACAATTAAGAACAACCTTTATCGAAGAGAAATACGACTCCATAATTGCACTGGGCGGTGGAACAATCGTAGACTCAGCCAAGGTTCTTAATCTGGCCGTCTCGATGAAAACAGTGGATGTGCAGAGCATTTTGGCACTAGCACCAATCAACAAAAGCCTGCTTCCCCTGGTGGTGGTCCCAACGGCAGATGCCACCGGTCTGGAAACGTCACAGCAGGCAACTCTTAACGGAACGGTTCTCTCATCCGAATACCTGGCCCCCGGCCTTGTTGTTATTGATCCACGGCTCACCCGCGGGAAAGACGGCAAAACGATTTACGCCACGGGCCTTGCCTCACTGGGACGGGCGATGGAGGCCCACATCGGCACGCAGATGAACCCATTCCGTGAAGCCTATTCCTTTGCCGCTATCCGTTTCATCAGGGAAAATCTTCCTGCCGCTGTCCGCAATCCCAATGATAAAAAAGCAACGCTGGCGATTCTCAACGCGGCCGCCATGTCCGGCTGTGCTTTTTCCAACACGGATGCCTCACCGCTTCACAAACTGGGGCAGGTATTCCAGGAGGTCTACAATATTCATCCGGGAATCATCATGGGTATGTGCCTGCCCCACATCATTGGCGATTATCTGCATCAGGGTGGGCATGACCTGTCATCCCTGCTGCACCCGCTGACCGGGGATGATGAGTTTGCACAAACGCCGGATGCCCAAAAGGCCGCGGCGGCGGTTTCTATAATTAATCTTTTTATAGCCGATCTCTATTCCACGCTGGGAAAAGATATGCCGCAAACTCTTAAGGAAGCGGGTGTTCCCCGATATGTAATGGAAGATATCCTTGAAGTTCTGGACTCGGACCCAAACGATGTGTATCTTCGCTCTGTCGTTGAACGAATTCAGGACAAGACTCCCGTGGCTCAAATGAAAGGTTGATTCCCATGGTTCTGCCGGATTATTATGAATTTTGCTGCCGAGTGAAAATTGTCGCGGGACACAACGCTCTGGAAATAATACCGGAGCTGCTTGCCGGCAAGGGATCCAAAAAACCTCTGATCATTACCGACAAGGGAGTTGCCGGTGCCGGACTGATCGATATAGTTTCCCGGGTCCTTCAGGACCGTTTGGCCGGGATCCTGATTGCGGACAACGTCCCTCCCGATTCCGATCTCAGGATCGTCCATCAACTGGCTGAGCTCTACCGGGACAACAGCTGCGACGCCATCATTGCCGTCGGCGGCGGTTCGGTTATGGACACGGCCAAGGGAGTCAACATTGTCGTTTCTGAAAACGCATCGGACCTGATGGCCTTCAGCGGCGCAGGCGCCCTGAAACGGCCGCTGAAACCCCTGATTGCAATACCGACCACAGCCGGAACAGGTTCAGAAGTAACCCAGGTGGCTGTTATCAAGGATCAAGAAAAACATCTCAAAATGGCCTTCCTGAGTTATTTTCTGCTGCCCGACGCGTCCGTTCTCGACCCCCGCATGACAATGACCATGCCACCATTCGTCACGGCCATGACGGG
>CAZXIP010000286.1:0-2529 GCA_964640755.1 uncultured Smithella sp.
CTTAAGTTATTGATTTTACATGATTTAGTTTTTCTGCTCTTAGCTGGCATCGATTCGTACAGCTTAACAAAAAACAGACAAAATACCCCTTTGGGAGTATTTACATGCCCGTCATTCTTCTATATCTCTATATACGGTTAAAGAGGTTTGTATCTCTTAATGGGATCGTTTCTCTATGTATTTTTATGGAAGAACGTCTTGGATTTAGGTTGATGAAGGGCACCAAAATCTGTTAAAGTAAATGTTAATAGTTCATTTAGACTCATCAGGGGACAAAGATGTATAAATCAGCATCAAAAAAAATAGGCATTTTCCTGTCAGGTTTTATCCTCATGGCATGGATGGCTTTACTGCCTGCACCGCTTTACAGTGCCGAACCAACTGAGCTTACCGACAGTGAAATGGCGGATGTTCATGCCGCCGGATTTTCAACCTTCACACGTGATGACGTAACGGGTATTATTCGTGCGGATTTCCATGGCATGGACCTGCGCACCTGGACGGAAGTTTCCTCGCTGAAAATGGGCTATTACAACAACGGGACAGCGACAGGCTGGGACAACGATTGGACAAACGTTTCTGTGGGCAGTTCAGGCACTGATCTGGTTGCCAAGGGGCTTTTCGTCGAGATGAAATTTACAAACCCGACCAATAATGCTACGCGCCAGCTGGAATACCTTCGCATCGGCACAAACGATTTGACGGGAACCGTCAGCGCAAATTTCAACAGTTTCAGTGGAACCGTCGATAACGGCGTCACAAACATGAGCAGGGCAAATCTCGGTGCGGCGTCGATTTCCACCACAAATGGAGGTTTTTACCTGTCCCTGGAACGCAACCCAACCACGGGGGGATACAAGTTCAACTGGTCTAACGCAACCATAACGCCGTAATGAAAAAGTCGTTTCGTTCTTCGGTAAATGTGACGATTTGACGGGAATACCGGAAGCAGTGACACTGGGGATAGGCAAGAACAGCAAACAGGACGTTATTGCAACAGGTGGCGAAAAGAAAGAAAACCAAAATGAAAAAAAATTATGGCCTGGCCATTCTTTGTGCAGTGCTCCTGTTTTGTGCAGTGCTTGCGTCACCGGCCCTTGCGCAAATGACAAAAGTCGATGAGGCGGAGCTTGCCGAGACGAATGCCTCTGTGACAGGGATGGAAAGCCCCGGGGCGGTTGGGGCCGGGGCCGAAGGAGTTGTCGACAAAACAGGATCAGTCCATTTTACATCGACGAGCGGGTCCAATGATGCCGTCAGTGCCGGTCCTTCCCTGAACTACCTGCCCGCCGCTGGTCCTGAGAGCATGTACTATCATCACCCCTGGGCCAATAATGGCACCAATCAATGGTATTGGAATGGCGGCTCCACCTCGGTCTGGAACCGCTCATACCCGTCGCGTTGACCGGCGATGCCGTGCTTTATGGTTTCAGGGATTACTCAAGAACTTTTCATAACTTCATTTCTCTGTCATTGCCGCTATGCTGGGAATGACATGGTTATTGGTTTTTAATTTATCTTACACACGTTCCCTCACGACATCATGACATCTTCAATTGATCACATCAGCCACGCCCGCCTTCTCGAAGAGCTGCGTATCAAGAGCTCCGCTATTGACTCCGCCGTGAACGGCATCGTTTTCGGGGATTCGGATGCCAGGATAACCTATGCGAATGCAGCTGCCCTTGAGCTTATAGGCGGTTATACGCTGGAGGAAGTTATTGGCCGGTCCGTGTTGACATTTGCGGATTCCGAGGAAGAGGCTTCACGCATCTTTGCCGAGTTTATGGAAAAAGGCAACTGGAGCGGCGAGGTGGCCGGGCGCAAGAAGGACGGTTCACATATTTTTCTTCACCTGTCGGCAAGTCTTGTCCGGGATGACAAAGGCAAACCTATCTGTTCTTTGTGCTCCTTCGTAGACATCACACGTACCCGGCAGGTGCTTGATGAATTGCGCATCAAGAGTTCCGCTATTGACTCCGCCGTCAACGGCATCACGTTCGGCGATCTTGAAGGCCGGGTGACTTACGGAAATGCCGCCGCCAGTAAAATGACCGGTTACACGCTGGATGAAGTTCTCGGCTGGTCCGTGTTGTCCTTTGCCGATGACCAGGAAGAAGCGGCACGCATCCTGGTCGAATTCTGGGAAAAGGGCAGCTGGAGCGGCGAGGTGGCCGGGCGCAAGAAAGACGGTTCACGACTTGTTATCCACATGTCGGCAAGTCTTGTCCGGGATGACGATGGCAATCCTATCTGCACGTTGAGTTCCTTCATAGATATCACACGTTCCCGACAGGTGCTTGATGAATTGCGGATCAAGAGCACGGCGATTGACTCTGCTGTCATCGGCATCGCTTTCGGGGACCTTGAAGCCCGTGTAACCTACGCAAATGCCGCTGCCCTGGAACTTACCGGCTATACGCTGGACGAGATCCTCGGCTGGTCCGTGTTGTCTTTTGCCGATGACCAGGAAGAAGCGGCCCGTATCCTGGCCGAGTTCTGGAAAAAGGGCCGTTGGAGCGGCGAGGT
>CAZXIP010000287.1:0-2527 GCA_964640755.1 uncultured Smithella sp.
GTTATCAAGGCCAACACCAGTGAGCTTCATCGGGATCGAACAAAAGGGCAAACCCCATGACTTTCAAAGATAAAATCAAAGCCTTCCTGTACGTGGACGACGCGATGGCCGGCGGCAGGAATCATCATATCGACGCGCTCAAGGGCATGGGGATTATCATGGTTATTTTTTGCCACACGGTTTCGTTCAATGATCCGGCCCATTTCAACGTTTATCTGCCCTTTCGTATTCTCGATTCCTTTATCATGCAACTGTTCTTCTTTCTGAGCGGCCTTGTCCTGTTTTCGCAAGTCAGGAAATATTCTTGGCCGGCTTATCTCAAAAAAAACGCCATCCGCCTCCTGGTGCCACTGGTTGTCTGGGCGTGCATCGGGTACGTACTCAATCAAACCTATCGTAATGTCGATTTCCCCCGGTTCATGCTGAATCTGGCGATGGCGCCAAACCCATGGTTTCTCTGGGTTCTTTTTATAAACAGCATGATTCTCTTTTCAGTGCTCAAACTGGTTGAGGTTCGCGAATGGACCCGTTGGGAGAATTATTTTGTAATTGCGTCAATTTTGCTGGTCAGGGCGGCCTTTTCCACAAACCTGTTCCTTTTGTCCGAAGTCAGACTCTATTACCCTTATTACGTGGCAGGTTTTTTTGCCTTCAAGTATTATGATGAACTCAAAGCCCGTCGAAATCTTCTGTACGCCGCGGCCGTCGTTCTATATCCGGTTCTGGCAGTTTGCTATGTGGGATACGCGTTCCCGATCTTTTATCCGTATCTCCTGCAGATTTTAAATGATAAAATTTCACGATTGATTGTTTCTATCTATAAATATACCGTGGCCTTTGCGGGAATTGCTTTCTGGTCCTTTATTCTGGAGAGACTGCGGCAGACAAAGCTTTATCTTTTCCTTTGCTGGACGGGAACCATGTCCCTGGAAATTTTCGTTTGCCATGACCATTTCATAACCAGGCTCGGCACCAGCGGATGGTTGTATGTTGCCAGTACATTGTTAGCGCTTGCCGGGAGTCTTGCGCTGTCTTTGCTTGTCATCAAGCGTTTTAGAATTACCCGGCTGCTTCTTGCGGGTCAGAATCGATAAAGAAGGAGTATTATGAGCATAAAATCATACCTCTATCAAAGCCGTCCCGAGATCGCCGTGGCCAGTGAATATTATGGTGCGTACCGGAATTTTCGCAAGGCGGGTTTCAAGAAGACCCCTCATGGATTTATGATGGCCGGTCTTGAGTCCATGCAGGACGGTTCTTACGAAAACGATGAAACACAGAAAATCATTGCACTGATTAAAAATGCGGATGTCTTTATCGATATCGGCGCGAATATGGGGTATTACACCTGCATTGCACGTTCGATGGGCCTGAAAGTTCTTGCCGTTGAACCGTTATGGCACAATCTTCAATTCCTCTATGGAAACCTTGAGGTGAATAACTGGTCTGACGTGGAGATTTTTCCCCTTGGACTATCGAATAAACCGGGTCTGGCCGTTCTTTACGGCGTAGGCACGGCCGCGTCCTTCATCAAAGATTGGGCAGGCATATCCACAAAAAAACGCATGGTTCCATTGAGTACACTGGATATTATCGCGGCAAACCGTTTTTCCGGTTTGAGGGTCGTCATAAAAATTGATGTAGAAGGCGTGGAGTACAGTGTCCTGCAGGGTGCGGAGACGATGCTGTCGTGCCTGCCCGCGCCGGTGTGGATGATTGAAACAGGTCTTACTGGAAATTTCCCCAATGGTGTCAATGAGGATTTTATCAAAGTTTTTGAACTGTTTTGGTCAAAAGGATACTCGGCATATGTCATGATGCCGGGGAGAGAAGATCTGGTTACGGAGGTTCAGGTACGCAGCTGGGTCAAAAACTCCGATACGGAAGGCAAGGTCAATTTTCTGTTTCGGAAAAACGGTTAATACCCTGTGCGGGCTGCTTTTGTGGCCGTTCTTTCAATTGTTTTTCAACAGGTTTGAAACCTGGTGGTAAACTCTCCGGGTCTCTCTTTTGAGCTTGCCTGTAAAATTTTTGGGCGATTCGGGTTCAGTCCACCGGTGCCGCCAATCGTCTCCTGCTGCTTCAAAATCTTCAAAGTGAATGTTTGTTCCTTTGCAGCCGATACCGACAACGGTGTGCGGGAAATTATCCTCGCCTGCATAGTTGACATAGACATTAGGAAAGGGCTTCAATATCGACCGGAATGCTTCGGGTGTAAATCTCCAGTAGTCGCAGGGGAAATCATGTATGGGATAATTCATGACCGAGCTGATGATAGCCATACCGTTCGGTTTCAATACCCGGTGAATTTCTTCTATGGCCCTGTATGGGTGTTCCACATGTTCGAGGGTGTCCAGGCACAGGACTGTGCCTACCGTATGTTCTTCGAGTGCAATGTTATGCAGATTTAATATCCGGTCGACTCCCGGTCCTTCGCGCATGTCGCAGCCGACATATTCTTTGCCCGGAAAGAAATGACGCATATTGGCTGATTCAATTTGTCCCGGAACAAGATAGGATCCAAATT
>CAZXIP010000288.1:0-2522 GCA_964640755.1 uncultured Smithella sp.
AAATTCAAAAGTAAGTCGCCAGTTTCCGGATACTTTTACTGCCCAGCGTCCTTTAAGGTCTTTTATTGAAATGAAATCGCCGTTTTTAGTGGTCTTCATCGCCGCGCCATTCGACAGCGCCGAACCGGGCATTTCCAAGCCATGTGTAAACGAGACTGACGGTTCCCACCGTCTGGTGGGAGTCGGACCGGTCGGGATAGCGCTGTTCACGGATGGACGCGATATATTGGATCCCGAGGGCGTGACGATCGTAAATGCGAACGGTGAATCCCATCTTTAAATGATCGATGGACGCCGTTCTCTCCTTATCATCACCACCCAAGCCCGTCAAATGATACACGCGCCCCGTAAAATCAAGCATGGCTCGATCGCCCAAAATTAACCGGAGTGCAAAGAGCCCCTGCGGTGTGATGCCATAGTGGTAGTCGTGTTGGTGTGCCTCGGCAATATTGCCGCTTGCAGCATAACCGATCCCTCCGAGGACCGAGCCCTGGAGTGCTATCGTCTGCGAGAGCCACCACTGAAAAGTTGTGCCGAGAGAGACGGCTGTGCTGGAAACAGGAAAGATATGTGGCGATATATAGTCATAGCCTCCATAGAGCCCCCATATCCCGCGATAGGAATTGCCGATCGCATAGTCCGGCCCGAAGAGTAAACCGCGGATCATAATGCTATCTATGGGATTATCCGAGTTGCCACGGCCTGTAAATTCAAAATCGAAGTAGTCGAATGGCCGCTTGTAGCGATAGCCTGGTTTTCCGGGGAGGCCATAGGCCATTGAGAAATCCATGATTGCCTCGTACCGGTTAATAGTGTTCGAGCTATCTTCGTCGTACAGACCCGCATTCATACCTGTGCCGAACTGCAGGGAGTAGAAGGTGGCCGGATGATGGCTGGGAAACACGGGCTTGAAACGGTCTCCAAAGACAAAGCGGTTTATCCCCGTGGGCGGTGAGATAATAGCGGCTCCAAGCTCGCGTAAGATGTCGGGTTTGTCACCGTCGCCCTCGAGTAAAAGACTAGCCATGCGGTAAAGTGCCTCCCCTAAAAAGCTCCCGCCGGTACCGGTGGCAATCTGATCATTGATGGAGGGAGGGGTGGTCTCACCGCACATTTCCCATAGAAAACTGCCCACGTTGGCGTAAAAGAGCGATTCCCAATAATTGAGGCCGGCTGACCGTGCGAATCCATGATGCATGGATCCTTGATACGGATGGGCGAATTGGTTCACGGAGAAGGTATCATGATCAACCCGCCATGATCTGTGGACGAGATTATTCCGGAAAGTTGACAAGTTTGTACTGAAGGTTTTTTCCCCATCCTCTACTTCGTTGGGATAAGCAAGCCGGTCGTACATGTTGAGGAGAAACAGGAAGGTTGGAATTTCCAGAGCCGGAATGAGGTAACTTTTAGCTGCGCCTATTTCCTGGGGCAGGGACCTGGTTGCTTGCACAGGCTTTTCCTGTAGCAACGTTACTTCATTTTTGAATTTCTCAATATCCACATTCTTAACATAGTCAATTGCATTCGACCAAATCGAATGAAACCCATATCCTCCATCGACCATTTCTCTAATGGCTTCATCTTTTGACCATCCTTGTTCCACAATTCGATACATCGCAATCATAATTCCGGTGCGGTCTGCCCCGTGCTGGCAGTGAATAAGAATAGGTCCATTTTGTTTTTTCAGGACGATTCTTAAAACTCTAATGACGTCTTTATCTTTGATGTGCCATGTATTAACACTTACTTCTTCGTTTAATAACCCTGTGTTTCTCGCTTCATCTGTATCAGAATGAAAGGCACGAAGGTTTATTATCGTTTTTATACCGATAATTTTTAAGTTATTCATGCCCTGCTTTGTTGGTTGTGCACTTCTGTAAAGGTTGTTATTTATTTTATATAAATTGGGGACGCCAGACAGTTGTAGCGGAACTGCCCATTCCGAAGGACGATTCAACTCTGCTGCTAAAGCAGGTGAGCCAAAAATAAATACAATAAGCAGAAGTGGTAATATATTGTTTATCATAGTCCCTAATTTACGCACGTACAGTCATATCGGCCTGCGCAGCTATTGGCCTCGCGTCTTTCACCACAGTTAATTTTGTAATTTGGGAATTTTATGTTCTTCAAGGGTACTATTTTTTAACAAGTCTACTTCACCTGCTTCAAACGTATTCAATCAGAGAGTATCTGGGTTCGTGTCGTATTACATAGTACTGCATTTTTTACCACACGGCGGAACTTATGTCAATCAGCCCCACGACTGGTTTACCAAGGTGAAATTGAAGACTGGAAACTTGCAGTGACTTGCGTTCCCGAACCAGCCACCATGCTTCTTTTTGGTCTTGGGTTAATGGGATTGGCAGGAATCAGAAGAAAAAAGAAATAACTAAACACAGGAACAAATAATACCAGAAAGGCACGGTCAATTGGCTCTGCCTTTTCTGTTTTTAGAATTAACAATTACTGTTTGAAAAAGAGTATTCATTAATTGATGAGTTTGTTGTGGACGGCGTAAA
>CAZXIP010000289.1:0-2521 GCA_964640755.1 uncultured Smithella sp.
ACCTACGACCTTTGGGTTATGAGCCCAACGAGCTACCAAGCTGCTCCACCCCGCGTCAGGTTGCTATCTAAAAAGAAAGTATATAAATCATTATTACCTGTGTTTGTCAAGGTGATAATTGAACGCCGTTATAAATTGCGGTTAGAAAATGAAAACCGCGGCTGCAACAACAGTCGTGTACCAGTTGTTTTTGACAATGGTTGACTGCGTAATGTTGCGCGTGCTGACGATTTTGCCGCTGATTTTGAATATTTCCTTTTTCTCGTCCCAGCTTTCATCAATATCAAAATCAATGCCCAGGGTCGAAGCCAGCATGGCGGCGGCAAGGTCTTCCGAATAATCACCGGTTTCTTTTTCCGTTCTTCCAAAAGCATGATGCTCGCTGATATAACCGTAAGCTTTTTTATCGGCGGGAATGGCCAATCCGACCGACGAAGCCAGCAGGCGGCGCGGTTCGTTGCTGCAGCATCGGCTCATCACGCAAAACGTAATGGCGCCTGTCTGCAATTCTTTCAGCCCCTGCGTTTTTGAAATTAATTTACAGCCCGGCGGGAAGATGCTGGATACCTGGACCAGATTGCACTTTTCGATACCGGCATCACGCAGGGCCAGTTCAAACGAATGCAACTCTTCCTTGTGCGTGCCGACACCCTTGGTTAAAAAAATTTTTTTGGGAACATTCGGATTCAATTTGTCATCTCCATTCAGCGCTTATTTTGTCATATAACCCATTAATCGATAGATCAGTTTGGCAGCCATAAAATCCGGCGCTACAATGCCGGGCAGCGGCGCCAGCTCAACCACATCAAACCCACGGATTTTGCATTTACCGGCAACCAGGCGCAGCAGACTCAGGACATCCCTCCAGTAAAGGCCGCCCGGTTCAGGTGTTCCGGTCGCGGGCATGATGGATGGATCGAAAACATCCAGATCGATCGAGACGTAAACATCACCGCGCAAATCCTTACAGACGGTCTGTGCCCAGTTTTTATGATCAAAAACATAATCTGCCGAATAGGATTTGACAAGGCTTTTCGGCAGATAGTCGCCCTCTTCCCTGCTCATGCTGCGGATGCCCACCTGAACCAGTGAACAGCAATCAACAATCTGTCTGGCGACACAGGCATGATTATAGGGAGTCCCCTGATAGCTGTCCCGTAAATCCGCGTGCGCGTCCAGCTGGAGGACGGTCAGTTCCGGGTATTTTGAGGCAACAGCCTGAACAGCGCCCAGCGAAATACTGTGCTCACCACCCAGCATAACCGGTATCTTTCCAGCATTGACAAACCTGCCGATTTTTTTTCTTACAGCGGAAACCATGTACCTGGGGCCCCGCGCATCTACTTCCACCGGCGACGCGGTATGAATCCCTGCCAGATAAGTATCTTTTTTCAGTTCTTCATCATACAGCTCCATGTTGGTCGAAGCTTCGATAATGGCTGCCGGTCCCCGCCGACTGCCCGGCTGATACGTAGAGGTCAGATCGTAGGGCACCGGAACGACCACAAATTGAGCGTCGCGCAGTGAACACTCGGGATATATGCCACCAAAATTCATGATTCCCCTCTTTTTATGATACCTGGTTTCTGGTTATCCGTTTTACGGCAAATCGAGAAACGCCTCAAAAAAACACCCGAAAAGCATCAAATGGCTCGTTTTTTACAAAAAGTGCGGTTTTCTAGCATAAAGCTGAAAAGATGTCCAGTTTTTCATCGAAAAGCATCAGCCAATCAGCCGGGAGGCTGGTAATAGCTTAAAAAGAATTTTCTGCTTTCATAGTACAGAAAGGAGTAGTGTTTGATCCAGTCGCCCAGAGTGACAAATGTCTTTTTCCTTCCCTCCACCTCGAAATAACGCAGGACCGGCTTATGACAATGCCCCATGATCACGGCATCATAATTCTCACGCAATTTCACCGTCGCCAGGGAAAGCATCTTTTCGACCAGATAATCACTGTTATCATCATTCACCTGTTTGCTCACATTGGATGTCCCGGCAGCAATTGTCCAGAGCAGCGAGGCAGGAATAAATCGCTGGACATGATAGAATGCGCGGCTGCGCAGAATTTTGCGAAACATCATATACACGCGGTCGGAATGGTCCGCTGTGTCGCCATGAGCAACGAGCATCCGAAGCCTGTCCATTTCAACAGTTGCCCATTCCTCGAAAACTTCCATGCCCAGTATATCCTGAAAATATTCCTTCATGAAAAAATCATGATTTCCTTCGCACATATGGATACGGACACCGGTTTTCTGCAAATCCAGCAGTCTGCTGATAACCAGGCGGAATTCAGGATGTATATGATCGCTCCGGCAAAACCAGAAATCAAAAAAATCACCGACAATATAGAGATGGTCAATCGGTGTTTTTTCCCGTCCCAGTTCCCGGGCATCAACCAGCGACCTGACCTTCCCTTCCCTGAGATCCTCAAGAAACTGCATAAACCGGACATATCGCTCGTCGGCAGAGTGCTTCAAATGGGCATCGGATATAAAAACAGCTTTCATGATTCTCTCTT
>CAZXIP010000290.1:0-2494 GCA_964640755.1 uncultured Smithella sp.
TTTGGTTTCCAGATGACGGTCCAGACAGTTATAGCTGACATTGAGTTTGCCGCCTTCAAACCATTTGGAGTGAACATCTTTCGCGTCGAAGGACCAGTCCGATACCTTCTTTTTGTCGAAGGGTTTGAACCAAGTCAGTCTTTCGGTTGCCATCTTGGCCCAGAAAGCATTGGGATCCGTAATCGATTCTTTGTAAAGTTTGTCATACTCCGCCCTGCTCTTGATGTAAGATTTCTCTCTTACTCTCTCAGGCACAGGAAATACCTTGTCATAAAAATCTTGTTCATTAGCTTCAGCCATATAATTCTCCTTATTCAATTATTTTGTATGCCTTTTATTTCCGCCAAAAAGGCATGATTTCTTCTGTCTTCAAAAGCCTGCCATGAATCTTTCCCTCATCGCCACCGGGATGAATGGAGTTCAAAATCTTTTCAGGAGGGGTACGCCCCGCGGATTCGGCTTCGTTCCTGTAGGTCAGACGCGCGTTTCTGATTCACTAGCCGCAACGTTGGGGCGTATTACATATGGCGGATGCAATACATGTACCCCTTGAAAAGCGACTATTAAATACTACATGGTTTGGGTTTAGGGAATCGGTGTCTGTCCGATTTAGGTGTAGGAGATACTCCTACACGAGGTTGGTGCTTCATGACTACATTTCGGGCTTCCGATCATGGCGAAAACCGGAAAATCAGCAGAAACTGCTGTAAAATCGTACCCATAACGTTGTGCAAAAAGCAGGACAATCCTGAAGGGCAGGAAATTTCAGCCCTGCTGTTCGAGGAACTTCCTTCGAAACTCCAGCGGGTCCCTTATGCACGCAAACGGTTCCCGGGTGCTGCCGGTTCCCATAACGACTATTGTTCCATATCCCAGGATACGCGCCAAAATACTCTGGATGACATTGATGGACTCAATTTTGGAATGATTCATTTCGAACGTATTGCGGGAAATAAATCCGGTTTTGATAATAATGCGCTTATTGGTGATGGCAAACTCACTTGTCCAGTAATCGATGAGCGGAGCAATGAATAATGTCAGGATTCCCTTCAAAGACACAAAGGTGATCCAGTGTAATTTCGTTTCGTAGACCACATGTTCGCCGCTGATCAGATTGCTGTTGACATAGCTGCCCATTTTAATTTCTCCCCTTCTGGCCCGGCCCAATCTTTTAGTAAATCAAGCGCAACAATCAAACCAGTTTATTGATAAACCATCAATATAATTATTGCAATGACTATTTATAATTCTATGTTGTGATATTTCGTTTTTTATCTATAATGCAAAACTGAAAGAAAAAAGGTAAGAACCAACATGGCTAAACTGACCCTCGATGAATGGATCGCCCGTTTAAAAAAGAACAAAAGTTTCAAAGCCAATGCGGCGGCAATTGTGGAAATCCCCGCCAGGGCAGGTGACTGGGAAGACTATCCCACGTGGGTAAATCCCCGGCTTCTTTCCGTTTTGCAGGCGCGAGGGATGGAAAAGCTATACAAACACCAGGCGCAGGCCGTGCGTTTCATCCGCAATGGTCAGGATGTCGTTCTGGTGACGCCAACGGCCAGCGGCAAAACGCTGTGCTACAACCTGCCTGTATTGCAAAGTATTCTCGATGAGCCGGAAACCCGCGCGCTGTATCTTTTTCCCACCAAAGCGCTGGCGCAGGACCAGATGCATGAAGCGCACAGCCTGATCACCGACTTGCATGCCGACATCAAAACCTTCACCTACGATGGCGACACCCCCGACGACGCGCGCCAGGCCATTCGCCGGCAGGGGCACATTGTTGTCACCAATCCCGACATGCTGCACGCGGGCATTCTGCCACATCACACCAAGTGGCAAAAACTGTTTATGAATCTGAAATTCATCGTCATTGATGAACTGCATATTTACCGTGGGATTTTCGGCTCACACTTCGCGAATGTCATCCGCCGCCTGATCAGAATTTGCCGCTTCTACGGCGCCAATCCAGTGTTTGTATGCTGCTCGGCCACGGTGGCCAATCCCCGTGAACACGCCGAAAAAATTTTGGAGCGTCCTGTGGCGCTCCTGGATAAAAGCGGCGCGCCGACCGCCGCCAAGACTTTTGTTTTGTACAATCCGCCCATCGTGAACCGTGAATTGGGCATCAGGCAGAGCGCGATGACGCCGGTACGAAAGATCGCTTCCGATCTGATCGGCAACAACATTCAAACGATTGTTTTTGCGACCAGCCGCCTGAATGTCGAAGTGCTGACCAAGTATTTAAAGGATAAATTCAATAAGACCAAACCGACGGATGACCATTTTGTCACCGGGTACCGCGGCGGCTACCTGCCCAATCTCAGACGCGATATCGAAAGCGGCCTGCGCACGCGCGAGGTAATGGGCGTAATCAGCACCAACGCTCTGGAGTTGGGCATCGACATTGGCAATCTGGAGGCCTGCATCATGGCCGGCTATCCGGGATCGATTGCCAGCACCTGGCAGCAGGCCGGACGCGCGGGCAGGC
>CAZXIP010000291.1:0-2459 GCA_964640755.1 uncultured Smithella sp.
ACCTGTGACATCCACGGTGTAAGCGTGGCGCTCTTCCAGCTGAGCTACCCGCCCACGTATCAAAAAAGCTGAATGGCTTCTAGCAACATTGAGATTTCTTGTCAAGATATAAAAAAGGAAATCTCAATTAATTCACAGGCTGGGCGCTGACCTGCATGTCGGTTGCCATGGCCTTGCCGAAATCATCTTCATCTTTGACAAAAACGATATCCAGCACCTCATCAATATGATCAACAAAGACGATCTTCAGGGCGTTTTGGACGTTGCGGGGCACTTCCGCCAGATCTTTTTCATTATCCTTCGGGATAATGACCGTTTTAATATTCCCGCGATGAGCTGCGAGTATTTTTTCCTTTAAGCCGCCGATCGGCAGCACCCTGCCCCGTAAGGTAATTTCACCCGTCATGGCCAGATCGGCACGAACTTTCTTTTTCATAAGGGCGGAGGCAATGGAGGTTGCCATCGCGATTCCGGCAGATGGACCATCCTTGGGAATCGCCCCTTCCGGTACATGAACATGAATGTCAATTTTCTTATAGAAATTTTTCGGCAGGCCGAACTTTTCGGCACGCGCCCGGATGTAGGTGAGGGCCGCCTGCACTGATTCCTGCATGACATCGCCCAGTTTACCGGTCATGACCATGCGTCCCGTCCCTTCCATGATGGATGCCTCAATGGCCAGAAGTTCACCGCCTACTTCCGTCCAGGCCAAACCGGTTGTCAAACCAATTTGATTTTTCTCCTCCGTTTCGCCGTGGCGGAACTTGGGAACACCTAAATATTTCGAAATGCGTTTTGAATTGATTACAATTTTCTTTTGCGCACCGTTGCTGACAATCTCTTTGGCTACCTTGCGGCAGACGGAAGCAATTTCCCTTTCGAGGTTCCGGACACCTGCCTCCCGCGTGTACTGACGGATAATGCGCATCACGGCCCCGTTTGTAAATTCGATGTTATCCGCAACCAGACCATTGGCTTCCATTTCCTTCGACAAAAGAAACTGTTTGGCGATTTGCATCTTTTCCTGTTCCGTGTAACCGGCGATGCGGATCACTTCCATTCTGTCCTGCAGGGGCGCAGGTATTGTCTGAAGAACGTTGGCCGTTGTGATAAACAGAATGTCAGATAAATCATAATCCACATCCAGATAATTATCATTGAAGGCAACGTTCTGCTCCGGATCAAGGACTTCCAGAAGGGCGGAAGATGGATCGCCGCGGAAATCGGAGCTCAGTTTATCCACTTCATCCAGACAGAACACGGGATTGTTGGATCCCGCTTTCTTCAGAGACTGAATGATTTTACCCGGCATCGCGCCGATATAGGTCCGGCGGTGGCCGCGGATTTCCGCTTCATCGCGGACCCCGCCCAGGGAAATCCGGACAAATTTTCGATTGGTCGCGCGCGCCACTGATTTGGCAATAGATGTTTTCCCGACGCCGGGAGGCCCGACCAGACAGAGAATCGGCCCTTTATTCTTCTTGACCAGCGCCTGAACAGCCAGATATTCAATGATGCGTTCCTTGACTTTTTTCAGACCGAAATGGTCTTCGTCAAGGATATTTTCAGATTCCTTCAGCGTGTATTTATTTTCGGTCATTTCCGACCAGGGCATATCCAGAATCCAGTCAATGTAGTTGCGGACAACCGTGGCTTCCGCCGACATGGGCGACATCATCTGAAGCTTTTTTATTTCCTGGCGTACTTTCTTTGTTGCCTCTTCGGAGAGTTTCTTTTGTTTCAGGCGTTTTTCCAGATCCGCTATTTCATTTTTAAAATCGTCCTTTTCGCCCATTTCCTTCTGGATGGCGCGCATCTGTTCATTCAGGTAATAATCCTTCTGCGTTTTTTCCATCTGCTTTTTGACGCGGCGCTTGATCTTTTCTTCTACCTGAAGAATCTCTATTTCCGACAGCATCAGAGAATAAATGGCTTCCAGCCTTTCTCCGATATGGTATATTTCAATGATTTTCTGCTTGTCTTCCAGCTTCACGTTCAAGTGCGTAACCACCACATCGGCAAGCTTGGACGGGTCTTCGATTGCGGCAATCGTCCCCATCATTTCCACATGCACTTTCTTGCTGAGCTTCAGGTAAAGTTCGAAGGATTCTTTAATGCTGCGCATCAGCGCCTGTTTTCTGACATCGTTTGGATCATCATCGATATCTTCAATGTCTTTTACCTTCACAAGAAAGAAATCGTCGTTTTTAAGATATTCCTCTATTGCACCGCGGGATTTACCTTCCACGAGAACTTTAACCGTTCCGTCGGGCAAACGCAGCAGCTGAATGATAATGCCTATGGTTCCTATCCGGTATATGTCTTCTTCTGCCGGATCGTCTTTTTTCGCGTTTTTCTGGGCCACCATGAAAATCCCTTTTTCATACTTCATGGCAGATTCCAGAGCGGCGATAGACTTTTCACGGCCGACAAACAACGGCACGATCATGTGCGGAAAA
>CAZXIP010000292.1:0-2455 GCA_964640755.1 uncultured Smithella sp.
AAGGATATTTTCGCCGCCGTTCACGCTGATCTGCACAAGGAAGAAACGGACGCTTATGCCACCGAAATATCCGGCATCTACGATGATATAAAAAACGCCATCAGCAATGTCCGTGATTGGGCGGCGCGCGAAAAAGTCCCTACACCCGGCTTCATGATGCCATCCAAAAGCTACATTTACAGGGAACCCTACGGCGTGACACTGATCATCGCGCCCTGGAATTATCCGTTTCAGCTTCTGATAATGCCGCTGGTCGGGGCAATTGCCGCAGGCAACACGGCCATCCTGAAACCATCGGAATTGTCATCCCACACGGCGGCCGTCATCGAAAGAATAATCAATACTGCATTTCCGAAAGAATATATTTGCGTTGTTCAGGGCGCGGTGGAAGAAACCCGATCACTGCTGGAACTGCCGGTAGATTACATTTTCTTCACCGGCAGCGTCCCCGTGGGCAAAGAGGTGATGGCCGCGGCGTCGAAAAATCTCACGCCGCTCACGCTGGAGCTGGGCGGGAAAAGCCCGGCCATTGTTCATGAAAGCGCAAATCTCACCACGGCTTCCAGGCGCATCAGCTTCGGCAAATTCATCAATGCCGGCCAGACCTGTATAGCCCCAGACTATGTTCTGGTCCACGAAACGGTGAAGGACGCTTTTATTGCCGCACTTATCAAATCGATTCAAAAATTTTATGGAGAAGACGCCTCCGCCCACCCGCGGTACTGCCGCATTATCAGCGACCGCCATTTCCAGCGGCTGACGTCTTTGCTCGACTCATCCAAAATGGTTTACGGAGGGAAAACCAGCGCGGCAGACCGCTATATAGAACCGACGATTTTATATCCCGCCGACTGGACAGACAGCATCATGCAGGATGAAATATTCGGGCCGATACTGCCCGTTATCCCCTATTCCAGCCTTGATGACATTATCGATAAAATTAATAAACGTCCAAAACCGCTTGCACTGTATATGTTTGTCAATGATAAAAACATTCGGAGAAAGATCATTCGCGAAACATCCTTCGGGGGAGGTGCCGTCAACAATACCATCATGCACATTGTCTCTCATGATCTGCCCTTCGGCGGTGTCGGCTCCAGCGGTCTGGGCCGTTACCATGGCAAATACAGCTTTGATACCTTCTCCCACACCAAAAGCATTCTGCGCAGCTACAATCTTACCGATGCGGTGGATATCGCCGCACCCCGCGGAGGAAAATTCATGAAGTTTATTTTAAAATTGACAAGATAATTGAATCTTCGAGGAAAGGGAAACCCATGAAAAACGTTTTTATCCTGGCAACCATCTGCTTCTTATTGTTGTTGAGCGCCTGCTCCGCTCCCAGGATCAACATTCTCGATTCAAATGATGATCCCCTCCGGGAATTTACACTGGAAGGTAAAGGACGAGAAAAAATCTTGATGATTCCGGTGAACGGAATGATTTCCGCTTCGCCCAAAACAGGACTGCTTAGTTCAAAACCCGGCATAGTGGAGCAGGTTGTCGCGCAGCTCAACAAGGCCAGAGACGATTCTCAAATCAAAGCCGTTATCCTGAAGATCAACTCATCCGGCGGGACGGTGACGGCAAGCGACATGCTCTACCACGAAATCGTTTCCTACAAAGCGAAAACAGGAAATAAGATTTCTGTCATCATGATGGATTCCGCCGCGTCCGGCGCTTATTATATTTCACTGCCGGCAGATTTGATCATGGCACATCCGACAACTATTACCGGATCGGTGGGGGTGATTTTCATGCGCCCCAAAGCGGTGGGCCTGATGGGTAAAATCGGTCTGGATGTCGAAGTCAGCAAATCGGGCAAGAACAAGGATATGGGCTCGCCTTTCCGCGAATCAAGCCATGAAGAGAGAATCCTCATGCAAAACACGGTCGATCAGTTCGCAAGGCGATTTACCGGACTTGTCCGGCAGCACCGCAAGATGGATACGCAGCAGTTGAATACCGTTTCCACTGCCCGCGTATTTACGGCCGATGAAGCGCTGCGCCTGAATCTGATCGATAAAATCGGGTATGTCAGTGACGCTGTCGAGGAAACGAGGAAGATGGCCGGGCTGACCGAAGACGCCAGGGTAATCGTTTACAGAAGACAGTCCGTTCCGGACGACAATTATTATCACACGCCGGGTGCGTCCGCCGAAAGTGTTCACCTGTCGGCGATTCACATTGCCTTGCCGGATATATTGCAGGCCGGGGCCGGCTTTTATTACCTCTGGCCCGGTGCGATCAAGTTTGAATGATCACGATGCGATCCATTTTCTGAAAATATGGCTATTATTGAAATCCGATCCCTGACAAAAACGTTCGGCAAAATCCGGGCTGTGCGCGGAATTGACCTGACGATCAATGAAGGTGAAATTTTTGGACTCCTGGGCCCCAATGGCGCCGGCAAGACGACGACCATCGGGATGCTCTGCACCATCATCCGCCCCAC
>CAZXIP010000293.1:0-2449 GCA_964640755.1 uncultured Smithella sp.
CGGGTGGTCGTCATCGACCAGGTGATATTCCAGGCGGCCGAATGTTTTTTCGGCAATTTTTTTCACGGCATCAGGGTTGACGACGTCGTCTTTGATCCCGTGATAAAGAATCACGGGAATCTGCAGCTTCTGATTTTCGGCGTTTTCAAAGCCTTCCAGAATAAGGGCGGGAGCGAGCAGGATCAGCTTTTTAACCCTTGGCTCGTTATCCAGAGCAAACCGGGCAGCCATTAGCCCGCCGAAGCTTGATCCCACAAGAATCAGGTTGTCCAAGCCGCCCAGAAGGCTGTTGAGTTTTTGCATTCGCGTTTGAAAGTCACCGATGTAATCTTCAATTATCATTTGTGGAAACAGCTTTCGGAAATATTGTCCTTTTGTCCCCTGTGAGGTGCTTTCCAGACCGTGAATAAAAACAAGTGTATTTTTCATCTTTTTTCCCCGGATGTGGCCAATTTGATATTGATTGGATTATGCCATTGTGTTACTAGCATCGCAATAATTTATTTTTTATCAGAGGAAATATCTATGGCATCAGTATTACCCTTTAAAGCAGTTCGCCCACAGGCAAAATATGCGGTCCAGGTTGCGGCTCTTCCATACGACGTGATGACCCGGGAAGAAGGAATAAAAGCCGTCGCCGGCAAGCCGCTGAGTTTTATGCATGTTGAAAAATCAGAAATCGATGTCCCGGACGGAACGCTGCCGGACGATCCGTTTATTTATGAAACGGCCACGTGCAATTTCTGCAATCTCATAAGAGAAGGGATTCTATTTCAGGATCCATCACCCTGTTACTATGTTTATCGCCAGCAGATGGGACAACAGGTGCAGACGGGTATCGTGGGGGTGATGAGCGCGGTGGAATACGACCAGGGCAAAATCAAGAAACATGAACTGACCCGGAAAGACAAAGAGGAAGACCGCATCCGCCATGTGGATAACGTCAATGCCCAGACCGGTCCGGTGTTCATCAGCTATATGTCTCGTCCGCGCATCAACGCCATCGTAGACAAGGTTGTTGCGGGACCGCCGGAATATGATTTTACCGCCGAAGACGGTGTGATCCATACCGCCTGGGTGGTGGCTGACGACGGGCTGATCAGCGAACTGAGAGACGAATTTGCCCGCGTGGACGCGCTTTATATTGCCGACGGGCATCATCGTGCCGCTGCCGGTGCCGCAGTTGCCCGCAAACGACGTAAAGAAGGCCGGGTGCAGGAATCAGATCATGTGCTTGCCGTCTTTTTTCCCCATAATCAGTTGAAGGTTCTGGATTACAACAGGGCGGTGAAAGACCTGAACGGTCTTACCGTCGGGCAGTTTCTGGATAAAATCAGTGAAAAATTCACCGTGACGAAAGACTTTACCGCAAGATCACCGCAGCGCGAGCATGATTTCGGTATGTATCTCGAAGGCAAGTGGCATGTGATCACTATTAAAGACGGCGTTTTCGATGACAAAGATCCGGTGGCCAGGCTGGATGCGGCCATTTTGCAGGATCATCTGCTCGCGCCTGTTTTAGGAATTGCCGATCCGCGCACGGACGACCGCATTAAATTTATCGGCGGCATTCGGGGCATGGGGGAATTGGAAAAACTGGTGGATCAGGATGGATTTTCAGTGGCGTTTTCTCTTTATCCCACCACAATGGAACAGGTTATGAGCGTGGCCGATGCCGGGGCGATTATGCCGCCCAAGTCCACCTGGTTTGAACCTAAACTGCGCAGTGGTTTGTTTGTTCATCCTTTAGATTAAGGAGGCTGTTCATGAATAAGAAGCGAATGCAAGGTTTGATATTCCTTGCGCTGGTCATGGCTTTGAGTGTTTCAGGATGTGCCACCACCGGGATCTATTCCATCAGCATGGATTACGACGCGGAAAATGCTGTCATTCCCTTCTACCTGAAGCCGGATGAAAAAGCGCTGCAATCGATCATCGGGGTGGCCGAATTTCTCGATGCACGAAAAATCGACGACCCACTGGTCATTGGACGCGTTATTGAAAAAGGCGGGGCGAGAGTGCTGGTGCTGCCGAAATATTCCCGGCCGACGTACACTGTAGCCGATGGGATGAGGCAATATTTAAGAAAAGCCGGGTATAATTTATCCGGTGTTGTTGATCCATGGAATTTAAACGAAAAAACTATTCCCAAGATCAGTCACATAAGAGTTCTGATCGGCGGCACAATTGAGGAGATGGAAATCAACTGCCGCCGGGACTTTCCAACCAATACTTACACGACCAAATTAAAAATGACGATTTACGTTGCAGATGTGCAGGAAAAGAAAATATTGTATCGTACCGCTGTGGAGGCCACAACATCCCTGGAGCATGTTGCCTTTTCAGAAGACCGGCTGGGTTACCAGGCAAGTTATGCCTTGGGCGACGCTATCGAGAAAACATTTGCAAAAATAGAACTGGCCGACAAAATCAATGAAGCACTAAGCCG
>CAZXIP010000294.1:0-2422 GCA_964640755.1 uncultured Smithella sp.
GACCGTTTCCGGGGACGGCTGATCTTCCCGATTGAAAATATTTTTGGCGAAATCATCGCTTTTGGCGGCCGGATTTTAGGGGAAGGTGAACCGAAATATCTTAACTCGCCGGAATCGCCGGTCTACATTAAAGGCAAGAATTTATACGGATTGCAAAAAGCCAAGGAGACGATTCGCCAGTGCGGTTTCTGTCTGATCGTGGAAGGCTATTTTGATGCCATATCGCTTTGGAATGCAGGGGTCCCCAATGTTGTTGCCACACTGGGCACAGCGCTGACAAGAGATCATTTGGAACTTTTACGCCGCTATACTCAGAATGTCGTGGCGCTGTTCGATCCCGACACAGCCGGACGAAAAGCATTGGACCGCTCTTTAGAGTTGTTTTTAGGAGCGAACATGCACGCCAGGGCCTTAATTCTCCCTGAGGGATGCGATCCTGATGACTTTATCAAAAAATACGGCAAGGGAAAGCTCGATGAATTAATCGCCCTTGCGCCGGCCATCAGCGATTATTATATTGATAACATTCTGGGAGACGGCAGGACCTTTGAAGAAAACCGAGACCTTGTGAAAACCGCGATGGAGTTCGTGGGTAAAATTGGCGATGAAATCGAAAAGAATCTTTTTATCAAGCGCATCGCGGAGAAATTGGGGATTGACCAAACCCTGTTGAAAAAAGAGGCACACCGCAAGGCGGGAAAGATTCAGCAGGCAGGCCCTGCGGCCCAGAAGCGATCGGCCGAAATGCACCTGAATCCGCTTGAAATGAATCTGATCAGGCTGATGTTGGAATATCCGCAAAAGACGCTGTTTGTCGAAAGCGAAAAAATATTGAATTATTTTATGGAGCCTTTGCTTCAAAAACTAGGTGACAAAATTATCGAGACTTACAAACTGCTTGGCTACATTGACATTAACATGATTCTGGCGTCGGATGAAGACAAACCGCTTCGGGAGACTATTTACAGGTTAAGTATTGAAGCCCCTCCGACCGATGAAAACATGGTGGAACGCAATTTTGCGGACAATGTCCGGAGAATCAGGGAAAAATGGTATAAAGAACAGAAACGGATGGTTCAGCTTAAATTGAGGCAGGCACAGGAGAGCGGCGACGGGGAACTGACCCGCGAACTGATTTTTCAAAAGCAGAATTTGATGAGGGAAGAAAAACAACTACATTAACCAATAATGAAATTTGGGGGTTGCCAAATGGCCAAACAGATACAATCCGATGAATTTAAAAAATTACTTTCACTGGGGGAAGAAAAGGGATTTTTAACCTACGATGACGTCAATGACATGTTGCCGCCGGATGTTAATTCTTCGGACCAGATCGATGATATCATCATGTTATTCGGGGAAAAGAACATAGACATTATTGACACCGAGCAGGGTGAAAAACTGGTGGTAAAAAAACCGGTGGAAGATGCTCTGCCGTCCAAGTTTTCCGAGGCCCTGGCACTGGTTCCCGGTGTGGGAAAAACCGGGGACCCCGTGAAGATGTACCTGCGGGAGATGGGACTGGTCTCCCTCTTAAGCCGTGAAGGAGAAGTGGAGATTGCAAAAAAAATCGAAGAAGGCGCCCGTGAAACCATGTGGGCGATATTCAGTTTAACGGTTTCTATTGCCGAAGTGTTGAGCATTGGTGAAAAACTGGAAGCCGGTGAAATTCGCGTTAAAAACGTGGTGGATAATATTGAAGACGAAGAAGGCTTCATGGAAGAAGATGAGCACAGGGAGCGGGTGCTCAAGTTGATTGCACGGATTCGTCTTTTCAGCGACCGCAACGATGTGTTACGCGAAAAACTGAAATCCAAAACCATAAAGCCCAAGCAGCGTCAGTTACTGACGGCGGAACTGGAAAAAAATACCAAGAACATTATCATCCTTTGCCGCAAAATTCGTTTCAGTAAAAAACAGATCCACCGCTTTATTGCCCGGTTGAGATTGTATACAGATGAAATTGAACGTTCGGAAAGGGTGATTAATCAGTTTAAAAAGGAATCAGGCCTGACACTGACGCAGCTGGAAAAAATCTGGCCCAAAATGAGGAAATCCAAACAGGATGAGAAAAAAGCCGCAAAAGAAGCAAAGGTTTCAGTTGATTGGCTGCATCGAAGTCATGACGCAATTGCGGAAGCGCAAAAACGCATCAAACATATTGTAAAGGAGGTTGGTATCCCGACAGCCACATTAAAGAATGTGGTGGATTCCATCGAAGACGGTGAAGCCAAGGCGGAAATCGCCAAGAGGAAACTTGTGGAAGCCAATCTGCGGCTCGTCGTCAGCATTGCAAAGAAATATACAAATCGCGGTTTGCAGTTTCTCGACCTGATTCAGGAGGGCAATATCGGGTTAATGAAAGCCGTTGATAAATTTGAATATCAGCGGGGCTACAAGTTTTCCACCTACGCGACCTGGT
>CAZXIP010000295.1:0-2415 GCA_964640755.1 uncultured Smithella sp.
GGAAGGGATGGTGTTTTACTGACCAAAGACGATCATTCCGCTGTTTTCCTTCCTCAGGTAGCAACGGAACAGGGATGGAACCGTGAGCAAATGCTCGATCATCTCTGCCTGAAAGCGGGTTTGACGGCCGGAAGCTGGAAAAAGGGCGCAAAATTCTCAACGTTTCAGGCAATCGTTTTCAGCGAATCACAATTCAAATAAAATCATGGTCATTTCGCTTATTGCCATCGGGCTGATTTCAATCCTGGGTCAGGTTGCCCTGATTCGGGAATTGAATGTTGCCTTCTATGGCGTCGAATTGATTTATCTCCTGGCTCTGGGAATATGGCTGTTTTGGACTGCGGCAGGCGCTGTCGTCGGGCGGCGGATTCGCTTCCCCTCACCCGGGCAAATTGCCGTGCTTTTCATCCTTTTCGGAATCGCCCTTCCGATTGATATATTGTTCATTCGTTCCAGCCGTTTAATCCTGGGCGGAGTTCCCGGTGCCTACCTTCCCATCATTTTGCAATTCACCGTCGTTGTCATTACCCTCCTGCCGGCCGGGCTGTTGTCGGGCCTGCTGTTCCAGTGGACGGCAAAGGCTTACGTGACAGGGGGCAGGACGCTTGCGCTCGCCTACGCAATTGAAAGTGCGGGCGGGTTCGTCGGCGGATTGATATCCACCCTGTTGATCATGTGGGGAATTCGTAATTTCTCGGCCGTCATGGTGTGCTCTCTCGTTTCCATCATAATGTCCCTTATCCTTCTCAGGGGAGTCCGGACCGCTCGTTTGCGTTCGTCAGCAATCATTCTAATTTGTATCTTTCTGGCGCTCCTGTGGAACACATCCTCTTTGGATCGCCGGATGACCATGCTGAATCACCCGAATCTGTTAGAAAGCAGCGACTCGCCCTACGGCAGAATCACCGTTACGCAGCTTCACGATCAGATTTCCTTTTTTGAAAATGACGCCCTGGCGTTTGAGACCGAGGGAATGGAGGCCGAATATTTCTGTCATTTAACGGCGCTCCAGCACCCGAATCCAAAGGATGTGCTGATCCTCGGGGGCGGAATCGAAGGCATTGTTCGGGAAATGTTGAAATATGCCCCTCAACGAATTCATTATGTTGAACTCAACCCCGTCCTATTCAACCTCGCAATCCGGCATCTCCCTGATGATATCCGGAAGTCTCTTGGCAATCCGAACGTCCGGATTACTTTTGCCGATCCCCGGCAATATCTGAGAGAGAGCGGCACATACGATCTCATCCTGGTCGGGATGCCTGAACCGTCCTCCGGGCAGGCAAACCGTTTTTACACGCGGGAGTTTTTCAAACAATGCCACGCAAAGCTCAAGCCCGGCGGAATTCTGGGTTTCAGACTCCATGCGGCTGAAAATTTGTGGACCATTCCGCTTGCGCGCCGCAACATGAGCATCTACCGGGCCCTGCAGTCTGTTTTTCCCGAAACCCTTTTTCTGCCGGGAAGCACAAACGTTGTTACCGCCTCAAATACGGTTCTTCCAGACTCGCCGGAAGTCATGTCCCGCCGTCTGCAGGACAGGCAGCCGGCGACAAGGCTGATTTCAACGGATTACATCAGATATCTCTTCACAAACGACAGATATTATAAAATCAAAGATTTGCTCAATCATGGACATGCCCCCCCAAACACTGACATCAGACCGGTCTGTTACCAGTATGCCATCATCATCTGGCTCTCACAGTTTTTCCCGCGTATAGCTCACGTTGATCCTTTTTCAGTGATCGGCAAGGGATTTTTAAAATCGTCGGGGGCGTGGTTGCTGGGAATCAGTTTCATCATCTTTTTTCTCATCATCCGCTTCCGCTCTGAACTTTGCCGCATCGTCCTCGTTGCCACAGCGGGATTCACGGGCATGGTTCTGGAAACCATCCTAATTCTATATTATCAGGTTAAGCACGGGGTTCTCTATCAGGATATCGGACTACTGATGATGAGCTTCATGGCGGGTCTTGCCGCCGGCGCATTGGCAATCCACAAAAAGATGACGGGACCCATTGATCACCGGCCATCGGAACGGTTGTACGGTGCGGGTTTGCTCATTGGACTCTGTTTTTTATGCGCGTTTACGGGAATCGTCTTGTCGATGGACATCGCTGCGGGTCTGTTCGCGATTTCTTGTCTTTTGGGAGCATCAGGTTTTGCAGTGGGCGGCGTTTTTGCCTATGCAAGCATTCATGATGTCGAAAACCCCAAGGCCATGATTTCACCGCTGTACTCCGCAGACCTGATCGGCGGGTGTGTCGGTTGCCTGCTTGGCAGCCTGATCTTTATCCCCGTGGCAGGCATGGATGTCACCGCCTGGGGACTGTTTCTCATTGCGGCGCTGTCTGTTCTTCTGGTTTAAGCGCCGTTCGTCCCATAAAAGAACCGTCCCGCAAACGGGACGGTTCA
>CAZXIP010000296.1:0-2408 GCA_964640755.1 uncultured Smithella sp.
CCTCCCGCAGATGCAAACGAATGTCTTTCGCTATCTTGTTACCATCAATAATACTGACCATGAAATACTTCACCCCTTGGGAGCTTCACAATAAAATATCCCCCTCGATTCATGTTTTATGAAATCGAGGGGGCTTATTACTAAATGACCTTCAATTTACGTTTTACTTTGCTTCAGAATACTTCTTTATTAATTCGATAACCTGAGGAATGTTAGCCGCCGGCGTTTTGCCTGAATAAATGTAGCGGACAACTCTGTTCTTGTCAATGAGGACTGATGTGGCGATTTTTTTCGGAGCCCCCAGTAAATTGCCTATCGTAAAATCAGGGTCAAGCAGGATGATGGAACCGCTGCTCTTCTGCTTACGCTTTGCAATCTGCTTAATCATGAAATTCGGCACGGCACTGTCCTTCAGGTTGCCTATACCCAACCCGGCATACTTCTTTTCAGCCTTAAGCCGCTCGACATCCTTATCGGCTTTCAGTGCAGCGGTTACATGATCGTTATCATCTGTTGAACTCGAACTGGCGTATACCATGTATACAACCTTGCCGGCGAATTCCGGTGAACTGAGGCTGTATACCTTATCATTAAGTGCATCATTCAGTTTGAAATCACCAATTTTGTCCCCCACTTTCAACGAAGCAGCATAAGATGTAAAAACGAACAACGATAAGACAAGTAAAATCGCAACAAAAAACTTTTTCATTTTGCCCCTCCCTTTGTGCCCATTAGTTTTTTAAAACCAATCCATGGATGAACGTCAATTTTCATCCTGATTGGGTCGGGAGTATATGGCAAAATCGACGCACTGGCAAGGAAAAAAACACTCAAAAATAAACATTTTCATCGCTTGATAGTGCCTTGAAATTAAAATTTTTCTCTGCTAAATTAGCCACAAATAATTCAGGGAGACTGAAAAACCTATTAACCTTGCACTGCTGCTTAACGAATCTGTACAACGCCATGCTGACCGTCCTGTCCTGATTGCGGATGAAAACCGCATCACTTACAGGCAATTACATTGGGCCGTGTCTGCTGCCGAACAGGCTTTAAAAGATTTAGGGATGGAAAAAGGCGATAAGGTGGCATTAATGCTACCTAATATCCCTGATTTTTTTTATTATTGCCTGGCCGTCATCCGATCCGGAGCCGTCGTCGTTTTGCTCAATACCTCCTCCACCCCGGCTGAGCTGCGCTACCTTCTGAACAAAAGTGACGCAAAGATTCTCATCGCGCAGGAGCCGGGCGAAAAAAGATACCGCGAGATTCAAGATCAGCTTGAAACCTGCCGCATACTGTACACCATCCATTCCGGACAGAAACCTTTTATGGCTGAGCAGGAAAGTTTGCGGAATCCCGAAGAACCTCCTGCAACTTCTATTGATCCTGACGACCCGGCCATGATGATTTATACGGCAGGATTGACCGGCAAACCGCTTGGTGCAGTGCTGACCCATCGCAATCTTTGCGAAGAGCTCAACATGATTCAGCCAATCTTCCGTAGAGAGCCGGATGACATCGGCCTTTGCCTGATTCCCCTGTTCCACTCTTTCGGAGCCACCGTGAACATGCTCAATGTCATTCAGGCAGGCTGTTCCACCGTCATGATGGATCGACTGACCATGGATGGTCTTTTTTCCACGATAGAAAGAAACAGAGTAACCTATATCTGTGCCGTTCCGCGCCTCTACATCGGCATGATTTTTTACGATAAAGCGGAAAAATATGACGTGAGTTCGTTGCGGCTTTGCGTTACCGGCGGTTCAGCCATGCCCTCCGAGTTCATCCCTCTTTTTGAACAGAAATTCGGCGTGCGCATTCTGGAAGGCTACGGCCTGACGGAAGCGTCTCCTGCATGTTCTTTCAACAGAATTGAATTCCCGGCAAAACCCGGCTCGATTGGCTCCCCTCTTAACGGCATTGATATCAAAATTGTTGATGAAACCGGGCAGGAACTGCCGGCAAATCAGGTAGGTGAGCTCATCATCCGGGGTGGCAACGTTATGAAAGGATATTACAAAGATGATGCCGCCACTGCCGCGGTGATCAAGGACGGCTGGCTCTATACCGGGGACCTGGGGAGAATGGACGAAGACCATTACATTTTCCTGACAGGCCTCAAGAAAAGAATGATTATTACCAGCGGGTTTAATGTTTATCCGCGTGAAGTGGAAACCGTGCTGAACATGCATCCGGCGGTGAAAGAATCGCGGGTAGTGGGCAAGGAAGATTTGATGCGCGGGGAACTGGTAAAAGCGGAGGTTGTCCTGCGCGACGGATTTCAGCCAGACGACAAGGAAATCATCCGGCACTGCAAAACCTATCTCTCTCCTTACAAGGTGCCGCGGGAAGTTGAATTTGTCTCTTCCGTTGCGGAAATCCATTCACAGGAAATCACCTGAAAA
>CAZXIP010000297.1:0-2396 GCA_964640755.1 uncultured Smithella sp.
CGGACGCCCTTTGCCTTTAGTTCTTCCAGCGCCTCTTCAATGTTATCGACACGCAGGGCCAGATGCTGGATTCCTTCCCCGTTTTTTTCAATATATCTGGCGATGGGTCCGTCGGGTGATGTGGATTCCAGAAGTTCGATTTCAGAGTCCCCCACCGGGAAGAATGAAACTTTTACTTTCTGCTCGGCCACCAGTTCCGAACCGGTTGACTGAATGCCGAGCATTTCATAGAGCTTTGCACTTTCCGCAAGGTTCTTTACCGCAATTCCAATGTGATCAATCTTCAAAACCTTCATGATTAAAATCTCCTTATATTATATTGTTGCTTATTTCGTGTTTCATGCAGGAAAGTGTTTACCTTCGCGACCTGTTTGCGAGTGACTGTTTAAGAGCCAATCGGGAATTTTCTACAGGAAAACAAGGTGTTCTTTGCACACTGTTTTATCCTTGATCCTTTTGCCTTGAACCTTTAGCCTTAAGTCTTAAGTCTTAAGTCTTAAGTCCTAAAACTTCCGTCCTTTCAAACAATCCAACACCCGTGCGGCGGCTGTGGTTGGTGTGACTATGCCCGCTTCCACATCCTTCATCGATTCAGCCAGCACGTCAGCCGCCGGGCTGTTATAAAACCACTCCTGCACACCTTCGCGAACCATAAATTTTAACCATTCACAGTCCTGTTCTTTTCTCTTTTTTTGCAGTTCACCGCTTGCCGTCATTTTTTCACGATGGTCGAGTATGATTTGTAAAATGCTATCCAGTCCGTCTGTCGTAATGGAACTGCATGTCACAACCGGCGGAGACCAGCTCAGGCTGGCTGGTGAAAGAAGATGAAAAGCCGTTTCATACTGGCGGCGTGCAAGTCCGGCCCGTTCAATGTTGTCACCGTCGGCCTTGTTGATCGCGACCGCATCGGCCAGCTCCAGGACACCTTTCTTCATGCCCTGTAACTCATCACCGCCCCCGGCGATCATCAGCACGAGAAAAAAATCGACCATGGAAGCAACCGTGACCTCCGATTGTCCTACGCCGACGGTTTCAATCATGACCGCTTCAAAACCTGCTGCTTCGCACACCAGCATTGTTTCACGCGTTTTTCGCGCCACACCGCCCAGTGTTTTCCCTGAAGGGGAGGGGCGGATAAAAGCCTTTTCATTGATCGCCAGTTTTTCCATCCGGGTCTTGTCGGCCAGAATGCTGCCGCCTGTTTTTGGTGAACTGGGATCGACTGCCAGGACGGCAACCCTGTAGCCTTTGCCGGTTAGCATGGTTCCGAAGCTTTCGATAAAAGTACTTTTGCCTGCGCCCGGCAGTCCCGTGATGCCAATGCGCAGCGCCTTGCCCGTGTGCGGCATCAGCGCATCCAGGATTTGCCTGGATGATTCCTGATCGGCAGGCAAAGAGCTTTCAACAAGGGTGATTGTTTTGGCCAGCATCCGCCGGTCACAGTCTAGAACCCCTTGAATATAGGGACGTAAATCCCTTTCCCCTTTTGTCATGTCATGTCCAGTCTTTTGTTTTTCCAGTGGATTCTTATTTCCAGGAAAAATCATGCTTTGTGACGTTATGTTCAGTCTACTTGAAATTATACCGAAGGGCGGTAACACAGGCAATGGATATTTTAGAAGGATTGTCTAGAAGTGAAATGAGGATAGGATGGTCCCGTTGAATTGAAAAACGGGAATTTGGAATTACTTCCCGATTTTTGCCTGTATTCTTTCCTGGTATTCTTTGATTTCGTGCCGCAGAATATCAAGATCCGCGATGCGTTCGTCGAGTCTTTTCAGGTGATTTTCCAAGAGCTCCAGAAGCCTTTTGAGTACTTTTTCATTGGATTTTTCATACGTCCACATGGCTTCGAGTTCCTGCATTTCGGAAAGCGTCATGCCCATAATCTTGAGGCGCTTGATCAGTTTCAAACGCCGGAGATCAGCTTCTGTATAAATTCTGCGGCCTCCCTCAACACGTTTGATGGAATTGAGCAGGCCTATTTCTTCATAGTAGCGGATGGTCCGCTGGCTCATGTCCAGAATTCTGGCAAGTTCGCCGATGGACGTAAATTCAGCGTTCATGATATTTCCTGTTATATAAAAGATTTGACGGGGCACGCCACAGCGCGCCCCGTCTGTGCTTATGATGCGCTGTATGCTTCTTTCAGCTCGCGCTTTAGTATTTTCCCGGACGGATTCTTGGGAAGTTTATCGGCGATAAATATTTTCTTCGGGCATTTAAACCCGGCAAGGTTACTCTTGCAATAATTAATGATTTCCTTTTCGTCAAGAGAGACGCCTTTTTTAGGAACAACCACGGCTGCCACGATTTCAATCCATTTCGGATCGGGAAGTCCGATAACCGCCAGTTCCTCGATACCCGGATACCGGTAAAGCACCTCTTCGACC
>CAZXIP010000298.1:0-2394 GCA_964640755.1 uncultured Smithella sp.
GCCATGTGCGGAGAAATGGCCGGTGATCCCCTCTGCTGCCTGATTCTTCTGGGAATGCAGCTGGATGAGCTGAGCATGAACCATCTTGCGATTCCCCGTATCAAGCGCATCCTGCAGCAATCTACACTTTTGGAGTCACGGGAACTGCTTAAGAAAGCAATGTCTTTCAATAACGCCCTTGAAGTCAGGGCGTACGTTCAGAACTACATGAACGAGCGTTTCCCGGATGAATTTCAGAAGAAGGAACCTTGATTTTCGGATTCTAATTTTAAACAGCAAAACAGGCTATAGATGATTTTATGAGCGAGAAAACGCCACCCGTTACCGATCAGGATGAAAACGCATATTACTCCGGCTGCATGTATGAGCAGCAGGATTTCTGGCGTTTTCGTCCGGCAAAGACGTATCTGTCACGTGTGTCCATCACGGATGAAGAAGTCAATGAGCTCAAAAAACTTACTGACGAAGGTGTGATTATTTATGCCATCAAACAGAGAAGCAAGCTCAACAGCCTGATCATTTCGGATATTGCAAGGCGCGTGGGGCTGCCAAGACCCGTTTACTGTCACGGCATGAACATGTCTTTCTGGCAGCCCATGTCCAAGATGCTGAAATTTCTCTGGTCCTCCTTTTTGAGGCGGTTTCGGAAAGATCAGGTCACACGCCAGGGCAAACTGGAATACCTGTCCAGGAAAGTCGCAGGCAGAGAAAGCATCATCATCCATCTGGGAGAGTCGGAATTTATCGATAGCCGCTCCGCGGAAGATGCACTTGCAACCCTGATCAACCTGCAGGGCAAGGTTCCCTTTCCCATATTTGTTGTGCCGGTCCTGGTCGCTTACGGACGCCGCCGGGAAAAGGAGGATGAAAGCCTCGTCAACATCCTTTTCGGGCAGATGGAGCATACGGGCTCGCTGCGTCGATTAATAACATTCATACGCTATTCAAAGCAGGCTTTTGTCATTCCGTCGACCCCGGTCAACCTCAACGATTATCTGTCCGCCAACAGTGATTTAACCAGGGCTGAAATGATCCACGATCTGCGCGGTGAACTGATCGACAGCATCGAAGAAGAAAAAACGGCCATTGTTGGTCCGGCGCTGAAGTCACGCGCGGAGCTGATGGGAATGGTCATGCATGACCCAAAACTGAACCGGTTTATGGATGATCATGCTCAGCAAACAAAGAAATCCAGAGAAAATATTGCGAAGGATGCCCGCCGTTATCTTTATGAAATTGCTGCTGATTACCGGGAAACCTTCATCGAGGTCTGGGTGAAGCTTCTCAACTGGCTGTGGAACACAGTCTATGACGGACTGCAGATCGATTACGAGGGCCTTGCAAAAATCCGTAATTTGTCTAAGAAAATGCCATTTGTCATCATTTCCTGCCACAGGAGTCATATTGATTACCTTTTGTTGTCATACATATTTTTCAAGAACAAAGTCCAAATGCCGTTTATCGCGGCGGGCAATAACATGTCGTTTTTCCCCATGGGCTATATTTTCCGTCGTTCCGGCGCTTTTTTCCTGCGCCGAAGCTTCCGCGGCAATAAACTCTACAGCGAAGTTTTTACAACATATCTGGCCCTACTGCTCAAGGAAGGGCTGCCACTGGAATTTTTCATTGAAGGGGGTCGAAGCCGGACCGGGAAAATGGTCATGCCCAAATACGGACTGTTGTCGATGATCCTTCAGGCCTACCAGGAAAAGTACTGCGAAAACCTGGCGGCCGTCCCGGTGTACATCGGTTATGACCGGGTAATCGAGGAACGATCTTATCTCAACGAACTGGCCGGCCAGCCAAAGTCACAGGAGAGTGCGGCGGAAATCATTAAAAGCACAAAAGTCCTGCGCAAAAGGTACGGGCGGGTTTATATCAATATCGGCGAGCCCATTATCATGAAAGACTACCTTGAGGCTCAGGACAAGCCCATGGAACAGATGACGCTTGACGAGCGCCAGGGTCTTTATCGGAAAATAGGGTATGAGGTTGTTCAGGAGATCAACAAGGTTTCCGTGGTTACGCCGTTTGCTCTGGTGGCCGCAGGCCTTTTAAGCCACGACCGGCGCGGCATTTCTCATGATGAATTAAGCAGCATCGTTAATGAATTTTATGATTATCTGATTACCATGCCGGTCAAATCTGCCGCAACGTTTGCCAACCGGGAAAGAGCGATCGCGGACGCGCTGAATATCTTCGTATCAACCGGTATTATTTCCAAAATTGAAGCGGAGGAGGAGGAAGAGGAAATGCAGGAGGTGGTCTATTCGCTGGCTGATGCGAAAAGACTGAATCTTGAATATTACAAAAATAATATTCTGCACTTCTTTGTTTCAATTTGTTTTGTGGCGACGTCCATGGTGAAAAACCATGAAGACACCATGTCTCTGG
>CAZXIP010000299.1:0-2390 GCA_964640755.1 uncultured Smithella sp.
TCTTCAATAAAGTTGCAGCAGTCAAACAGGGGCTGGGACTTTCTGATCACATCAAGGACAACCTTTATTTTATCACTTGCGCCGGCGGCGGCTTCTTTCAGATCCAGTCCGGCACAGAAAATCCGGGCTTTGCTGCAGAAAATGATTGCGCGAACCTCGTCATTTGCACCCAGTTCGCGAAAAACACCCGCAATTTCCGAAGCAAACTCAAGACTAAGAGCGTTGAGCGCTTCCACCCGCGCCATCGCGACCGTCGCCACATGGTTTTCAATTTTCAGATCAATGTATTTGTATGTCATATATCCTCCTTAAACGGATTATTTCAGTTTGACGGGCGACAAAATACGACAATAGCAAGGATTTGTCTATGGCATTTCGCTGCAAACTCGAAAATTTTCTAATGACGGCTTTTCTTTTTCAAGTACTTTTCCAGACGGTTTAAACCTTCTTTAATGTTTTCCAGGGAAGTGGCATAGGAAAATCGCAGGAATCCTTCGCCACCGCTTCCGAAATCAATGCCGGGGGTTACGCCGACTTTGGCTTCTTCGGTAATCCGGAAAGCTTCCTTATAGGAATCTTTGAAAAACCTACGGCCGTCGGCTAAAACATAAAACGCACCGGTGGGTTCGACATGGATCATGAAGCCCATGTCTGTGAGCCGGTTAAGTATGTAGCGGCGTCGTTCATCATAGGTCTTCACCATCTTGGCAACGTCGTCCCGGGATTGGGTCAGTGCGGCAATTCCCGCCCACTGGATAAAGGCGTTGGCCGAGATCATAAAATTCTGATGAATCCGCTGCATAACCGCGCTGAACTTCTTAGGGAAAATAAGATACCCCAGGCGCCATCCGGTCATGGCGTATAGTTTGGAAAATCCGTTAATCACAAAAGCCCTGTCTGTGAACTCCAGAATGGAATGCGCCCGGTCTTTATAGACCAGCCCGTGATAAATTTCGTCGGAGATGATGTACTGCCCATCGAACCGGGCGATATCCTTTAACTGGTCCGGGGTCATCACAATGCCGGTCGGATTGCAGGGTGAATTAATGATGATGCCCCTGGTCCGACGCGTCAGTTTCTTTTCAATATCTTTGTGACGGTATTGAAACCCCTCTTCCGGGTACGTCTGAATCTCTTTGATTTTCGCTCCCGCGGCAAGAATGAAATTCTGATAACAGGGATAACGGGGGTTGGAAACAATCACTTCGTCCCCGTGATCAATAATGGCGAGCATTGCAAAAAGCAGTACCGGTGATGTCCCGGTTGAGATCATCACCTGATCGGGCGTAATCGTCACGCCATATTCTTTCAAATAGTGATCGCAGACGGCCTGACGAAGTTCAAGAAGCCCAAGAGCATGCGTGTAGCGGGTTTTGTCGTTTTGAAGAGCTGCGATAGCTGTATCCACAATGACTTTGGGTGTGGGAAAATCCGGTTCACCGACTTCCAGATGGATAACATGTTCGCCTTTGCGTTCCAGCTCCTCGGCTTTGGCCATGACATCCATGACAATAAAGGACGTAAATTCAGACGCTCGTTTTGAAATCATGGGAACCCCTTTGGGAATTGTTCAGCACAAAAAGGTGTTATACTGCTGTGCAGTCTTCTATGGTGATTTCAAGAATTTTTCAACTTCTTTTAGAATATTGCAGCGAGCGGAGCTGAAGCTGCGAAAATCAAGGGGAGGGTATGTGATTTCTGCCGAGGATGTAAATCCTCCCGATGACGGCGATTCATCGGGAGGATTTTGTTTAATTATTTCTTTTCTTCCTTGATGCCGGCGATATTCTTCGCCAAATTCTTTTTTTGCTCCAGGTTGCCCTGGCGGGCAATCATGATTCTCTGGGCCTGCGGTGAGCCGGCGCCGTGCATGGATTCGGTGCGGTACCCGACCGCCGCTGTTCCCAGCGTCAGATTTTCAACCAGGCGCATAACGCGCGCCCGGTCTTCGCAGGATACATTGGCCGTACCCTTCAGGTATTTTTCCAGAACCTTGCCGATTTCGGGATTTTTGAAATCCTTTTCAGATGCCATGGTGACCATCATGCCGCCGGCTATGTCTTCGGCCAGGCGGGCGATTTCGTAAGGGAAGCGTGTAACGTTCTGCTTGCAGACGTTGGCCAGCAAAAGGTCGATCAGATAGGTACCGGAAGAGGTTTTGTGGCCCTGCGCCGAACAGGCGATCCCGCAGGAAAACAGGGTTTCATTGAGATGCGTCATTTCAATGAGCTTGTCCTTGACATGTGAAGCCTTGGCCGCTCCGTTGTAGTCCGCGGCAAGCGCCGCCGCCCCGATCAGGACATCGCCCACGCCAACCTTACAGCCGCCGTAGCTCTGGCGGTGATAACCGGCAAAGCGTTCGACCAGCATGCCGCTGAATTCATACTCAC
>CAZXIP010000300.1:0-2381 GCA_964640755.1 uncultured Smithella sp.
ATGAGCAACATTGTCCGTCTGCACGCATCATCCGGCACCTCCGGTCGGTCTTCCGTGTTCAGTTACACACGGCGGGACCTGGATACCTGGACAGAACTGACCGCCCGTTCCCTTGTCGCCGCCGGCCTGACCAAAAACGACATCGTCCATAACGCCTTCAGCTACGGATTGCTCCCCGGAGGCCTCGGCATGCATTACGGGGCGGAAAAAATCGGGGCCAGCGTCATTCCCATGTCTGACGGCAACACCAAGCGTCAAATCACCCTCCTGCAGGACTTCGGTCCGACCGTGTTGTGTTCAACACCCTCCTATGCCCTTCATCTTGCCGAGGAAGGCAGGGCAATGGGAGTGGATATGCAGTCCTTGCAGCTTCGCGTCGGCATCTTTGGATCGGAACTGTGGAGCGAAAACACCCGCGACACTATTGAAAATGCATTCGGCATCAAGGCGCTCAATATTTTCGGCCTTTCGGAAATGCTGGGGCCCGGTCTCGCGAGTGAATGCCTGGAAGGCCGGCACGGCATGCACATCTGCGAAGATCATTTTCTCGTGGAAACCGTCAATCCGGCTACAGGCGATGTCCTGACCGAAGGAGAAGAAGGCGAACTGGTCTTTACCAGCCTGACCAAGGAAGCGTTCCCGCTGGTCCGTTACCGTTCCGGCGATATATCACGCCTGATTCCCGAACCCTGCCGCTGTGGCCGCACCCATATCCGGATGGAACGAGTGCTCAAGCGCAGCGACGACATGCTGACGATCCGCGGCATCAATATCTTCCCCTCACAGGTCGAAGCGATCCTGAAAGAGATCCAGGGTGTCGAGCCGGACTATCAACTGATTATCGACAAAGTCGGAGCCCTGGACGCCGTCGAACTGCATGTGGAAGTCAGCGATAAATTCTTCAGCGAATCGGGCGGCGTCAAGGAATTGCAGATCATTGAAAAACGAATTGTGAAAGACATGAAGGATTATTTAAGCATATCTCCACGCGTTAAACTGGTTGCCCCGCAAACCTTGAAGGAACAAGGCAGGAAAGTCATCGACAAACGCGTCATCTGATGCCGTTCTTTTTCAGGCAAACACGGCATCACGCGGGAAATGGCCCGATATGCTTTAAGGGTACCCGGCGGCTTCCGCCCACAACATGAACAAAAGAATTCTGGAGGAAATATGAAAGTCGAACAAATCTCTGTTTTTCTGGAAAACAAGCCCGGTTCACTTGAACACGCCACCCGTGTGCTGAAGGAAAACAAAATCAACATCCGCACCCTGTCGCTGGCGGAAACCGTGGACTTCGGTATTTTGCGCTTAATCGTCAATGATGTGGAAAAAACCAACAAGGTTCTCAAGGACGCGGGGTTTCGCGTCAGCAAGACTGTTGTCGTGGCCGTTGAAGTTCCCGATCAGCCGGGCGGCCTGCACAGCATCATGGAAGTCCTGACCCGGGAAGCCATCAATGTTGAATATCTCTATGCCTTCGTTGAAAAAAGCGGTCAGAACGCTGTTATCATCTTCCGCTTTGACGATCCGGAAAAGGCAATAGACGTTTTATTGAAACACAAGTTTACGGTGGTGCCTGGAGCAAAGCTTTACGAGTTTTAAGGAGGAATCCTTGAAGCAAGCCATTTCTGATTTTCTCAAACCGCAGGTGACAGACCTTGGTTTTGCCTCCATAGACCGTTTTGCCGGCGCCCCGGAAGCACATCATCCGGCCCGTGTTTGCCGCAACGCTGAAACGGTAATTGTATTCGGTATCACTGTTCCACGGGGAATGCTTCAGTCCCCGGATTACAACCTGTACGCCCTGCACCGTAGTTATCACAGCGCCTATATGCGCATTGATGAAACAGCTCTCGCCCTTTGCAATCACATCGAATCGTTGGGTAAATATCTCGCCGTTCCCATTCCCAGTTACGCCCCCATGGTCTTTCATCAGTTTGAACCGTGGGGGCTTTTGTCCCTGAAACACGCCGCTGTCAATGCCGGACTCGCCAGTTTCGGCCGGAGCGGCCAGGCTTATCATCCCCAGCATGGCGCGCTGTTGAGGCTAGGGGCCGTTGTCACAGATGCGGTTATTGAAGCAGACCCGCTGCTTGTTCCCGATCCTTGCCCTCCCGCTTGTAAAGCCTGTTCCAAAGCCTGTCCGGCAAAAGCATTTGATGCGGATGGAAAATTCAACAAAATGACCTGCCTGGGTCACACGATCAAGCATGCCATTTATCCTCTTGCCTTAAGCAGTGAAGCCGGTTTGAAAAATATCGAACGGGTGATCAATACGGCCGGCCACAATTACTGGATCGGCTGCGATGAATGCCTCAAGGTATGCCCTTTAAACCAAAAGAAGAAATAACTGAAATAACTTATGGTGCGGAGAGTTTTGT
>CAZXIP010000301.1:0-2380 GCA_964640755.1 uncultured Smithella sp.
TGAAGTCGGTTATACATTTTGTTACGGCCATGCTTTTTTAATTCCGCAGTAGCAAGGTTTAAAAAGCTGAACTCAATCTGAACATGTGATATAAATGATGAAAAGAAAAGCAGGTAAGACCGTGGACAAACGCTCAGCAGATTAAATAATAAACCATCGGCTAACCATGGAAATATCATGTATTTAATAGGTTACGACATAGGAAGCTCATCGGTAAAAGCGAGCATGGTTGATGCAGAAAGCGGCCAATGTCTGGCATCCGCTTTTTATCCAAAAAAGGAAATGGAGATCAAAGCTGTAAAACCGGGTTGGGCTGAACAGCACCCTGATTTATGGTGGGACAACCTCAAGGCGGCTACCGCAGATATCCTGTCTGAATCGCATATCAATCCTTCCGGCGTGAAGGGGATCGGGATATCTTATCAAATGCATGGTTTGGTCGCTATCAACAGAAACCGTCAAGCGCTGAGGCCTTCGATTATCTGGTGCGACAGCCGCGCTGTGTCCTATGGCGAAAAAGCCTTCACGGATATCGGCGGCGACCAGTGCTTATCACATTTGCTGAATTCCCCCGGCAATTTTACGGCTTCAAAATTGAAGTGGGTAAAAGAAAAAGAACCCGATATTTACCGTCAGATATACAAAATCATGCTGCCCGGCGATTACATCGCAATGAGACTGACGGGGAACATTTGCACCACAGCGACCGGCCTGTCTGAGGGGATCATGTGGGATTTTAAAAATGATGCGGTAGCTTCATTCTTACTGGATTATTATGGCTTCGACAAAGAATTGATTCCGGACCTCCTGCCCACGTTTTCCAACCAGGGTGAAGTGACCGCTGAGGCCGCTGATGAATTAAGGCTGGCTAAGGGAATCCCCGTGACTTATCGTGCAGGCGATCAGCCGAACAACGCCTTTTCGTTGAACGTGCTCAACCCCGGCGAGATTGCCGCAACAGCCGGAACATCGGGCGTTGTTTACGGTGTCAGCAGTGACATTACTTACGATCCACAATCGCGCGTTAATACATTTGCTCATATCAACCATACAAAAGCCGATGCCCGGCTAGGTGTTTTGCTTTGTATCAACGGTACGGGAATTCTCAATTCATGGGCAAGAAATAACGCCGGTTTTACGGATTCGTCATACGAAGCGATGAATGCCGCTGCTTCAGACATTGCTCCAGGCAGCGATGGTTTGACTGTCCTTCCGTTTGGCAATGGTTCAGAACGCATGCTGAACAACAAAAACATTGGATGCTCAATGCACAACATTAATTTCAACGTTCATTCGAATAAACACATTCTTCGCGCATCACAGGAAGGCATCGCCTTTGCTTTCCGTTATGGAATGGACATAATGAAAGACATCGGTATTTCGCCGGCCGTCATCAGGGCGGGTAAGGCTAATATGTTTTTGAGCCCGATCTTCAGGGATACACTGAGCACCATTACGGACACGACGATCGAGCTTTATAATACCGATGGTTCACAGGGTGCGGCAAGAGGCGCCGGTGTCGGAGCAGGCATTTACAAAACATTTAATGAAGCGTTTTCAGGACTGAAAAAACTGGAGACCGTTCATCCGAAAAAAGAAATGACCATTCCCTGCATGGAGGCATATGAAAGATGGAAGAAGGCATTGATAATAGCCATCTCATGAAAAAGCTCATAGCCTAAAAATGATAAGCACCATGTTGGTCACGACGATGATCTTCATGAAAGCCCTTTATATTGCTACGGACCGAGGAGATGATAATCATTAATTACCGGCCTACTTTCCTTTTGACATTTCCATCATGATCCGGTAATTTAACTGCAATTATCGCACTGAAAAACATCGTCTTTTTTGTTTCTGTCCAAAATCGTTCGTGGAATCAGAGGGCATCAGATGAAGCAATCTTCCAAGACAAAATCCGAACTCCCCGCAGAAAAATCAGCCCCAAAAAAGAAAAATCAGAAACCGGAAAGGCCGGAGGCAAGGCCAAAAAGCTCCGTCAAGGACCTTCACGAATCAGGGTCCCCATACAAAACATTGTTTAACCACGCTACAGAAGGAATACTCATAGCCGAATTGAAAACAAAGCGGTTCAAATATGCCAATTCTGCTGTCTGCAGGATGTTTGGTTACCTGGAAGAAGAAATGTTGCAGTTGGGAGTGCACGACATTCATCCTGATGAGTCCCTGAAAGAGGTACTTGCTGAATTCGATGCAATGAAACGTTTAAAGAAGAATTGGGCACTCAATATCCCCTGCCGGCGCAAAGACGGTTCCATTTTTTACGCGAATATCAGTATGACTTCTGTTGTTCTGGAAGGCGTCAAATGCAATGCAGGATTTTTCACCGACGTCACTGAAGGCAAAAAGGCAGAAGAGC
>CAZXIP010000302.1:0-1073 GCA_964640755.1 uncultured Smithella sp.
TCGGTGACCAGGCCGGCGCAGCAGAAGGCCGGATTCGTCTGCACAAAAAGCGAGATGTCAGGATAATGCTGCATCAGCGCAGCAATCTTGAGCAGATTGTCGGCCGATTCGCCGTAATGCTGGACGGTGACGTCAAAGTGCTCGTAGATTTTTTTATAGTCGATGTCACTGTCTATAGCCGGTTCGTTGAGCAGCTCATTGAACATTTTATAATAGCTTTTCTCCAACTGGTTGACCAGGGTGATCAGCGTCTTGGTGACCAGGACGTCCATGAACTCGCCCTCCAGAAACCACCGCCGCATGTAAGGGCTGGCGACGAGTTTGACAAACTCATTAAATGGTGTCGTGATGACTTCACCGCCGTATTCCTCGATGAAGTGAATCAGGTCCTGATTGAAGACATCATTATCGCGTGCGTACATGTCGCCGAAAATGGCGACCTTTGGACGCTGGCCGGGGATCGTTTCTATCTTTTTGAACAGGCTGATAACACGCGCGAGGTCGTCATCCTTGCTCCTGCCTCCGAGAAGGGTATTGTAGAGAATATTGACAGACTGGACAATTACTTTATCCGTCATTCCTTTTTCTTTTTCATAGGGCCTGATCCTGCAGCCGATCTTGCGCAGCATGCCGCCGAACATATGCGCGAAGTAGGCCTCAATGGAGGCCTGCATGGATATATCCCCCAGAGACATTTTGCCGATATACACCTCCACTTGCTCCATGCCGTGGCCCGCAGCTTCCATGATGCCTTTAATCAATTGCGGATAAAGCCGGATATTGCAAGCGACGTGGCTGTCGAAAATCCAGCCGACGGTATGGGCGGGATCCAGCAGATTTTCTTCAATATGGTCCATGTAGCTCTGCGCGATTAAATTGACGGGCAGGCATTGGCCGCTGTTGGTGCGCAGGCCGCGCTGAATGACTTTTTCCGTAAGCGGCACCATCCTCGCGTCAACCCCTTCCCGGATAAACACCGCTTCCAGGAGTTTGGAATTGATGGGGTCAAAACAGGGGAAAAGAAGGGTCTTGTTCTTGATTCTGGAGGTGCTTGCGGAATTGAGCGGCAGCAA
>CAZXIP010000302.1:1173-2365 GCA_964640755.1 uncultured Smithella sp.
CCGCGGGTTTTTCTCTTTCATAGACATTGAGAAGATTTGCGCGTCCCTCATTGTAAAAGGCAAGTGCCGCTTCATAAGCGTTGTAAATTTCCCAGTAGCCGGTGTTCAGAATAGATTTCAGGATAGAAAAGAGCTCAATGCGCGACTGGAAGGAGTGATGGTCGATCACCGGCATGATGGTTTTGTTTTTCAGGCGCATGCTTTTCATGCCCGCCGCAAGGGAGGCCGCAAACTGGGTATAATAGCAGTAGTAGCGGAAATCCTCATCTTTTTGTTTGGGGGCTTCCAGATAAAAAGGCAGGAAGATGTAATCGCACTTGTCCACCAGGTACTGCACATGACCGAAAAAGGCGTTTATCGGAGCACAGAATTCGGCGCCAGTCAGTTTCTTGCCGGATTTGACGGCGTTCTTAAGATTTTCGGACGTGACGGTTTCCACGCCGAGTGTGGCAAAGAAATACTTCCATAAAGTCATCTCTTCGGCCAGATACAGGGCGTTGGGGATGCCGATGATCACCTTCTTTTTAAAAACAGCTGGTTTTTTCGGCAGCGGGAAAACCAGACTTCGTTCCGTGATCAGGTCGTATTGTTTTTTGGTTGACCCGACGTAGTGTTTCGTATCGTAATCCCGTCCGCAGAGAAATCCGAAGGCGACAGTCTCTCCCTGAACGGTGACCTTGTTGATCTTGCAGTTGTTATGGCACAGTTCGCACACTTCATTTTCCACCGGTATATTTTCGTGGCAGAGAGCAAGGCCTCGGAAAGCGGATTTTTGAACAGCGTTTTCCGCCAGGATCAGCGCGCTCCCTAAAGCACCGGTCAGGTGGCAGAATTTGGATACAAAAATGGGTTTATTCAAGCGGTGTTCGAAAGCGGCAACCAGCGCCCGGTTGCGGGCGGTGGCCCCTTGAAAACAGATATTTTGTCCAATGGCGGCTTCTACGGCAACTTTGGACAGATAATTTTCGCATACAGAGTGCAAAACGCTTGCCAGCACCTCATCGACGGAATATCCTTCCGTCAGATAATTGTTGATGTCGCGTTCCATGAAAACGGTGCAGCGGTCGCTGGAAACGGGTGACGGGGTGTCTATCGCGCGTCCGGCATAGTCGGTAAGGCTCACGCCGAGTTTTACGGCCTGCTCCTCAATGAAGCTGCCGGTACCGGCGGCGCAGACATTGTTCATGACGGA
>CAZXIP010000303.1:0-2360 GCA_964640755.1 uncultured Smithella sp.
TAATAAATTTTGTTACAGGGGGCCTTTCTCCACGGTGAAACTGGTTGATATCCCGGAACCGACCCTTCCATCGCCGGAGTGGGTAAAGATCAAGACCAGACTATGCGGGGTGTGCGGCAGCGACATCAACCTGATGTTCATGAAAGATTCGCCAACGGCGATGCCGTTCACCTCGTTTCCCTGCGTGCCGGGTCATGAGTTCTGCGGGAACGTAGTAGAGGTGGGTAAAGACGTAGAAAGGGTGAAGGAAGGTGATCTGGTTACCGCTGCACCGGCTCTCAACTGTGCAACACGGGGCATCAGGCCGCCATGCCGAAGCTGCGCCTCGGGACTAACCGCCAATTGCGAAAATTTTGCCGAAGGCGCTTTCGCGCCGGGTATGTTCGTCGGCATCTGCAAGGACGTCAACGGCGGCTTTGCAGAGTATGTTGTCGTCCATAAGAGCCAGATTTACACTGTTCCGGAAAGTGTATCGCCGGAATCGGCGGCCCTTACAGAACCCCTGGCCGTGGGTCTGCAGGCCGTGCTGGACAATCGGCCGCAGGACTCGGACAAAGTGCTGCTGATCGGCGGCGGGGTCATCGGTGCGATGGTGGTCAAAAGCATCAGGGCGCTGGACTGCAGCTGTGATATCACGGTAGTCGAGCCATCTGCTTTCGCCGCGGATTACGTAAGAAAATGCGGTGCCAACCGGACCATCAGAGGCGGTATCATGGATGCCGCCCCGGAAATTACCGGTGGCCGATCCTACAAGCCCCAACTGGGAGAGCGCGTGCTCATGGGCGGATATGACAAAGTCTTTGATACGGTTGGCAGTGCCGAAACTCTTAATATGGCGCTAAGGGTTACGGCAACAGGAGGAGTGCTTTCCGTCATCGGCATCGGAAAAGAAGTAAAACTGGATCTAACCCCGTTGTGGCTCAAACTGCAGACCGTCAGAGGCTGCTACGGCTATCGCTATAACGACATTGCAGGCGTCAGAAAACATACGTTTGAAATTTCGCTTCAGATGATTTCCACCGGCAAAGTGAAGGTGGATGACATGCTCACCCATAAGCTTCCACTCGAAAAATACAGGGAAATGATTGATATTCATCTTAATAAGGATGCCAACAGGGCAATGAAAATCGCTTTTGAGTTTTGAGCAGGAAAGGAGGCATTCATGCAGCAGCAGGATGTTCGCGTCATCAGCAGCATGAGACTTCCCAATATTCAACAGATCGGGATTCTTGTAAAAGACATAGCGGAATCGGTTGCTTATTATACAAAACTCCTGAACATCGGACGCTGGTATCGTTCAAAAACAGTAAAGCACGAAGCCGACTATCGGGGCAAGCCCATTAACCCCCAATTGGACATTGTGATTGCCTTTCAAGGTGCAGTGGAGATCGAGCTTATACAGGTTAAAAGCGCAGAGGAAAACGTTTATTCGGACATGATCGGAAAATGTGGCGGCGGAATACATCATCTGGGTTTTATGGTATCAGGTTATGATAAAAAAATTAAAGAGATGATGGCCAATGGCATCGAAGTGCTCCAGTCCGGCGTTATCACTACGAAGGGATCCGCTGTGACGAGATATGCTTATCTGGACACGATCAGGCAGTGTGGCATCATATTGGAGTTTATTTCTACAACGCTGAAAGGATTGTCGATGCCGCACTGTAAGTCTATTATGGATGTGGGTTGCCTCACCGGTGATGTGGAACGTGTTAAAATTTAATCCCGCTCACGTGGGATGAGCGTTAATTCTCCCTAGCCTGCTGCGATGTACTAAGATTCAATTCATATCTCGACAGCTTGCTGCAAGATGGTTGATTAAGGATTCTGCATGGAGGTCATCACTGTGAAAATGTCTATCAAAAAATACGAAATTCATCATGTGGTTATGGGGGCCGACTTAAACCATCACGGGACTTTGTTTGCGGGTCAGGGCGCAAAATGGTTTGTTGAATCAGGTTTTATTGCTGCTGCAAATATCACCTCTCCGGAAAACATTGTCTGTGTCAATATTCACGGTATGCACTTCAAGACACGTGTACCTTTGGGGACGGTTGTCCGGTTTGAAAGTAAAATGGTCCTGAGTGGTCAGACCCGTTTGATTGCTTACGTGAAAGCAGTAAAAAGCGAGAATGAGGGACACATCGTCGATGGTTTTCTGACATTTGTCCATGTGGACCCGCAAGGGCATCCAAAGCCTCATGGTATCACAATTGAAGCTGACACTGAGGAGGATCTCCTGCTGCAGGAAAAAGCCAGGGGGTTATCAAAATAAGAATCCAGGAAATCCTTATAAACCTATAGTTCTATTTGAGCGCCAAGTTCAACCACCCGGTTGGCAGGAATGCCAAAATAAGCCG
>CAZXIP010000304.1:0-2358 GCA_964640755.1 uncultured Smithella sp.
GAACCGCCTAAGGCGCGTGAGGAATCTTGAAAAACGAAAAGAAAAGATTTCTCGCTGCGCTTCGAAATGACAAGAAGTTGAAACGATTAACTGTCAAGGTTATGACACCGCAGGTATTATGCAAAGCTCTTACCCTGCCTCCGTCATTCGGGCATATTTCCCTTCATATCAGGCCCCTGATTCCGGCAATTGCCCCCGCTTCATACAATAAAATTGATACACAGCAAAGCAAATTCTCGCTGATTCTTATTTATCTTATTTTATTGATTTTTTACCAAGAAACGACTCAAAGTGATGCCATTCGAATGGATGCTCCGAAGCAAAACAGGCCAGATCGTCGGCATAGATCTGCACGGATTCCAGGACCGCCTTTTTCCGGTCTGCCCTGGTTGCAGCAACAACCTTTCTTCCTTTGGAGACCTTGATATGATAAGTTCCCGCAGCATTCTGATACACGAAAAACGTCATGAGCGGAGCACCGGTCATCAACGCAAACAGGTGCGGCGTATCGGGCAGCCGCACTTCATGCCCCAGGAAATTTACGGTCACACAACTCTGATCGCCCCAGAGACGGTCACCCGTCATCGACACAATACCGCCTTCACGAAGGAAGTTGATGCCTTCCAGCAGAGCAAACGGCGACTTTTCCTTTTCATCCGTTGCCACAATCCGAATGCCCTTTTGGGCCAGTTTTTCTTTTTGAATGCCCTCAACCTGTTCCTTGTGTTTGGTGCCCAGGTAAAGCATGATCGGCAACCCCTTCCGGTTGAGCCGCTCGGCGGCCAGTTCCCAGTTTCCAATGTGTGACATCACAATGATCGCCCCGGTTTTACCGGCCACGGCCTCGTCCAGATGCTCCCATCCCTCACGGATAAACTCGGCACCTTCACCCGCCCAGGGAATAAAACGGTGGGTATAGACATCGGTAAAATTATGAAACTGCTTCCAGGCACAATACAAAGCGTACGCAAAATCCCTTTTCGGGAAAAGAGCCCGATAAAATTTGACGCTCTCTTTCACGCGTAGCGGAAACAGGAAATAATAACCGGTGGCAATAAACCAGGACAATGTCAGCAAAAACCATAACCCCAGTTTGTGCGACAGATAAAGTGTAATTTTATAAAATAATTCTTTCATTCGGTTCTCTGAATCCGCGATAGTTATATGCTTTGAAAGCAAGGAACGGTTTCGCACCCTGCCTGCCCATTCCAATCTATAGATAGAGCATACTATTTCCCGAGCCGGATGTCCATACGGTCAAGGGGACTTTTCGGATGAATTATAGCACCGAAGTAGTGGATATCACAAAGTATATATTGACAACAGGTTGTTGCTGTGCCATAAAAAAAATTCAACAATACTGGGGACCTCATGATATTATCATCGTGGATGCTGATAAGTCCTAACAATACAGCATCCCAAAACCTATCTTTGCAAATTTCAGAGATTCCCATTGGTTCAGAACAGCCAATTCATAATCATGAGCCGGAACAATGCTATTACATCATCAAGGGCAAAGGTCTCATGGTTATTGAAAATGAGTCCCAGGAAGTAAAAGCAGGTGACGCTATATTTATTCCATCAAATCTTAAGCATGGCATCAAAAACCTGGGAAATGAAGGATTGGAGTACATCACGGCAAATGCGCCCGTGTTCAGCAAAGAATATGAAGTTGCCTTGTGGCCAGCAGCACCAAAGAAAGAATAATTATGCTATCACAAGATCAATACAGCCGATCGCTTCGCTCCGGCTGATGTTGCCGTTCGTTGAAAGATTATAGAAATATGCATGTTTTTATGATAACTATCAATTATGATTAAGATGGTTGTTCACAAAGGTAGTCTTTATAATCTCCAATCTGCTAAGATCGATCTCTCTTACTGGTTAAGCCGGCCTGCGGAAGAACGTGTTGCAACCGTCGATTATCTGAGAAAGCAATATTATGGAAGCACAGAAAGACTTCAAAGAGTTGCTAGAGTTATTCAACGGGCATAAAGTTGAATACATTATTGTTGGGGCTTATGCTCTCGCATACCATGGAGCGCCACGTTTTACCGGCGATATTGATATTTTTGTTAAACCATCGCTCGATAACGCACAGAGAATCTTATCTGCTTTGTCTGATTTTGGTTTTGGATCGCTGAATCTGACAATTGACGATTTTCAGAATCCTGATTCCGTAGTTCAGCTCGGTGTTCCCCCGGTTCGCATTGACATCATTACGTCAATAACTGGTGTTACATGGCAAGAGGCTGATAAAGGGAAACTGGAAGGGGTATATGGAGATATTCAGGTTCACTTCCTTGGCAGAGAACAATATATAGCCAATAAACGGGCTATTGGCCGGAAAAAAGATCT
>CAZXIP010000305.1:0-2026 GCA_964640755.1 uncultured Smithella sp.
GCCCGTAAGATCATGGTCGATATCGATCCGGCCGAGATTAAAAAACTGAAAATGAAAATTGATATACCCATCCAGGTGGATGCAGGACATTTTCTGCGGGAATTTTCCAGACAGTTGAATCGGGTTGTTAAAGAAAATCATGCGGAATGGCTATCCACCTGTAAGGCTTGGAAGGAAAAATATCCAGTGATTTTGTCGACTTATTGGAGCGAGAAACAATATGTGAACGACTATGTGCTCATCGATGTGCTCTCCGGTGAAATGACGTCCGATGACCTTTTTATCCCCGGAAGTTCAGGCGCATGCAGTGAACGTTCCATGCAGGCTCTGCGAGTTAAGTCGGGGATGCGCGTTTTTAACAGCGAAGGCCTCGGTTCGATGGGCTTCGGAGTTCCGGCCGCCATCGGCGGCTGCATCGCCAGCGGTAAAAAACGTACGATTTGCATTGACGGAGACGGCGGTTTTGTCATGAATGTTCAGGAATTGGAAGTAGTCCGACGCCTGAATCTTCCCATCAAGTATTTTGTCCTGAACAACGGCGGCTACGTTTCCATCCAGACCACTCAAAAGAATTATTTTAACGGCAACTACGTCGCCAGTTCCGCCGCCAGCGGCCTGACGCTGCCGGATATCACATCCATGGCCAAAGCGTTCGGTATTCCCACTGTCCGACTCAAAAATCACACACGCATTCGCGAAAAAATCATGGATATTCTGCAGACAGAAGGTCCGGTGGTGTGTGAGGTAATGGTTTCTCCGGAGCAGGTCACGGCGCCGCGGGTATCATCGCGGCAGCGTAAAGATGGCTCAATGGAATCTTTGCCCATGGAAGACCTCTGGCCTTTTCTGGATCGCGAAGAATTCCTATCCAACATGATCATTCCGCCTATTGCGTAAGATGGTTTCACGGAAGAGAGGTTTTGATGGGTCAGAATAAGTGCAGGGTGTGCGGACATCGGTTCATGAAAGAACCTTTGCTGAGTTATGAGAGCATGCCCAAAGTGGCTCAATTCTTGCCTGATGCGAAAAACCTGGAAAGGGACAGGGGAGTTGATCTTGAAATTTGTCAATGTTCCGGCTGCGGATTGGTTCAGTTGAGCAATGATCCGGTTCCTTACTTCCGACAGGTTGTTCGCGCTGCCGCCGTTTCTAAGGAGATGCACGAATTCAGGACCAAACAATTTTCCGAGTTTGCGCAAAAATTTTCCCTCAAAGGAAAGAAAATTATTGAGATTGGCTGTGGCAGAGGCGAGTTCCTGGCCATCTTGCAGGATGCGGGAATGGATGCTTATGGAATTGAAGATTCCAAGGAGGCCGTGGCGTGGTGTGTTGGCGAGGGCTTGAATGTATCAAAGGGCTTTATGGAAAACGAAAATTCACGGATAGATCATGGACCGTTTGCAGCGTTTTGCATTTTAAATTTTCTGGAGCATCTTTCCGAACCGAATCTTGTACTCCGGGGTATCTGTAGCAACCTTAGTGATAATGCCGTGGGGCTTGTCGAGGTGCCTAATTTTGACATGATTGTCAGGAAAAATCTTTTTTCTGAATTCACCACGGATCATCTTTTCTATTTTACCAAAGGAACCCTTGAAACAACGTTAAGGTTGAACGGTTTTGAAATCATTGAAATCTCAGAAGTGTGGCATGATTATATCATTTCCGTTGTTGTCAGGAAACGGGGAAGGCTGGATCTGTCATTATTTTCAGAAAAACGTAATCAGTTGAAGATGGAACTGGAGGAGTATATCGGAAAGTTCAGGGAAGGAAAGGTGGCCGTATGGGGCGCCGGACATCAAGCTCTTGCCGTCCTTGCCTTGGCCGGCCTGGCCGGCAAGATCCGGTATGTCGTGGATTCCGCTGTGTTCAAACAGGGTAAATACACGCCCGCCACGCACATTCCCATTGTGGCTCCCGATCAACTGCGGTCAAATCCGGTTGACGCGATTATTGTCATGGCCGCCGGATATTCCGACGAAGTCGCCGGAATAATTGATTTTTCTGGAGAAGACGCGCCATGAGAGAC
>CAZXIP010000305.1:2036-2345 GCA_964640755.1 uncultured Smithella sp.
TGTTTCAGATCCGGTGGATGCCGTTATTGTTATGGCGGCAAGTTACTCCGATGAGGTAGCAAGGATCATTCGACAGAAGTATGCTAGAGATACGAGTGTTTCAATACTTAGAGATTTTGGGTTGGAAGACATTGATATAATGAAATCATCGATGAGCCTTGTAGGTTTGAAGATGAAAGGATCCCCAAGGCATCCGGTGTCGGGAAGAAAGAGTCTCCCAAAAAAAGGCAGGGAATAACTGACGATGAAAGCGGCAATTGATGCATTGGCGTCATTAATCGAAAATCCTTCAGACGGGTTACCGGAAAA
>CAZXIP010000306.1:0-2330 GCA_964640755.1 uncultured Smithella sp.
TCCCCTATGTACACCCGGACGATCAGGCCGCCTGTCTTGAAGTAGTGAAAAAGGTATATGAAACCGGTCAACCGCATAAAATTTCAGAATTTCGCGTCAAGCACGCCTCGGGGAAATGGATCTGGTTCATGAACAGCGGCACGGCCGTCAAGGATGCCCAGGGAAACCTCCTTTATTTTTCGGGCGTGGCAACGGATGTCACCGAACGCAAACGGGCAGAGGAAAAACTGCTGCTTATTCAAAAAGCGGTGGAAAATTCCAGCGATGCTATTGGCATATCGGATCCGCGGGGCAAGCATTATTATCAGAACAAAGCCTTCACCGATCTTTTGGGATATACAGCGGAAGAACTTGGCGAGGCAGTTCAGCAAATCGTTTTTGCAGACCAGGATACAGCCCGCCATGTTTTTGAGACCATTATGCGGGGAGGCTCTTGCATCCAGGAAGTAGAGTATATAAGAAAGGATGGCCGCAGATTAACTGTTTTACTTCGCGCAGACGCCATCAAGGATGAAACAGGCAAAACGATTGGACTTGTATCCATCAGCACAGACATTACTGAACGAAAGCATGCGGAAGAAAGCTTATCCAAGTCTGAAAGAAAATTCTCTTCAACTTTTCATCTTAATCCTAATGCCATGGCGATCAGTGACATTGTTACGTCAAAATTTATTGATGTGAATGAGGCGTTTACATCTCAAACAGGTTATTCCCGGGAAGAAATCATCGGCAAATCAGCCGAAGATCTTCAGATGTGGGTTAATCCGGATGATCGAAAACAAATAATCAACGCACTAAAAGAAAAAGGTGAAATTAAAGGCACGGAAGTTTTAATGAGAGTGAAGAACGACAATATCCGGAATGTGCTTTTTTCTGCCCGGTTTATTGAAATTGAACAGGACCATTATCTTTTGACGTTTGCCCTTGATATCACCGATCGCAAACGCCTGCAAGAGCAGCTGCTTCAGTCCCAGAAACTGGAGGCGGTCGGCGTTCTGGCCGGCGGAGTCGCTCACGATTTCAACAATATTCTGGGAGCCATCATCGGATATGCCGAGATCACCATGGACAAAATGGCCACTGAAGATCCATTGCGGAAGAACCTTGGCAAAATCCTCGATGCGGCCCAACGATCATCCAACATCACCCGTCAACTGTTGGCCTTTGCACGAAAACAAGTGATTGCCCCGGTCTTGTTGGATCTTAACGAATCTGTTGAAACCACCCTGAAGATGATCCGCCGCCTGATTGGTGAAAACATCGAATTGACATGGTCGCCAGCAACCAGCCCATGCAAAGTCATGATGGACCCTTCTCAACTCGATCAGGTTCTGCTCAATCTTTGTGTCAACGCCCGGGATGCGATCGGTGGTATCGGCAGAATAACCATTGAAACGGATATCGTTTCTTTCGACGAGGATTATTGTCTGTCACACGGCGATATTACCACCGGTAAGTATATTCAGCTTTCCGTCAGTGACAACGGCTGCGGTATGGACAAAGAAACCCAGAAACATATCTTTGAACCATTTTTCACAACCAAGAGTCTGGGGCAAGGAACGGGCATGGGGTTGGCGACCGTTTACGGCATTGTCAAGCAGAACAAAGGCTTCATTCATGTTTATAGTGAACCGGGGGCAGAAACGACTTTTAAAATCTATATTCCTCTTTACGCCGGCGAAACACCGGCGGCATCAAAGGTAATCGTTCAGGACCTTCCGCGCAGCAGGGGGGAAACCATCCTGATCGTCGAGGATGATCCGATGATTCTCGAAATGAGCTCGATGATGCTGCAAAATCTAGGGTACTCGGTTTTATCCGCTGCCACGCCTGGCGAAGCCATTCGAATCGTCCGTGAACACTGTTCCGAAATTCACCTGTTCATCACCGATGTCGTGCTGCCGGAAATGAACGGCAGGGATTTGGCACAACAGATTCTGGCCATTCGTCCGATGATCAAACACCTTTTTATGTCCGGCTACACAGCCGATGTGATTGCTCACCAGGGCATCCTGGATGAAGGTGTTAATTTCATTCAAAAGCCGTTTTTGTTGAAGGATCTGGCAATTAAAATTCGCCAAGTTCTGGCTTAACTTGGGAAACAATCGACGCTAAGATAACTGAACTCGATGGTGTCACTTTTAAGCCGTAATGAATAACATCCTGATTTTTCAAAAGTATTTGTTTGTAGGTGCTTTCAGCGCCTCCCTCGAAGAATAAAATTCCCATTTGTTTCGGTAAAGTCTTATAATACCCAAACCCCAAAGACCTCGCCGAGCAAAGAATGGGAGGTGCAGTATGATAACAAAAGAAGCAATAACGTTGTTCAA
>CAZXIP010000307.1:0-2310 GCA_964640755.1 uncultured Smithella sp.
TTATGATAATTCGATCATTGTGCAAAGATTTCAAGGTAAGCAAGAAAATGTCAACGCAATGAGAAGGAACGGTCGATGGATTTTGAAGACGAGATTTTTAATGACGGGTTGCCGAAAAAGTATTACAAGCGCAACGATAAAGGGCAATATGTTCTCGAGGCAGACGCTCCCTGGGCGGAAAAAGTAACTTGTGCCCTGATTATTGCTGGTAATCGCGCCAATCTCGAGGAAATCAGAAAAGCTGTGCTTGCCGGCCAGAAAAGTCCGCTTTGCTATTATATGGAGCTGCGGCAGATGGATCCGGGGATGCTTGCCGGGGCAGCGGGCATTGCAACCTTCCGGGTCAAGAGACATTTGCGCCCCGAGATATTCGCCAAACTCAAGCCATCCGTTTTAGATCGTTACTCAAAAGCATTGAGAATCCCGCTGGAAGAATTGAAAACCGTACCGAATAGCTAAAATTGAGGAAGGACAATTTTTTTTCATGACTACAGAAATCGCAGCCAATGGCAAACCATATATCCATCATCATGGCGCACATTGTGAAACAGCAGTTACATCCGCCCTGTTCCGGTATCAGGGTGTGGATATTTCCGAGCCGATGATTTTCGGCATCGGCAGCGGTATCTTTTTTGGTTATCTGCCGTCTGTAACACTTGTACATTTGCAGGTCACTGCTTTTCGCAATAGACCCGGGTCGGTCTTTCGCAAGGCGGCCCAAAGGCTGGGCGCGGATCTTGTGATCAAGACGTATCGCAATCCGCAAAAAGGCATGAATGAGCTAAGGCAGGTGCTTAAAGCCGGTCACATTGTTGGTTTGGCTACCAATCTTTACTGGCTTCCCTATGTGTCCGAACGTCACCGCCATAATTTTGGCGGACACAACATCATTGCTTTACGTGAAACCGAAGGTGGATTTCGCATCAGTGACCCGACATTTGGCGAACCGGTAGATTGCTCTTCCGAGGGCCTGGAACGGGCGCGTTTCGTGCCTGGGCCTAACAACCCCCGCGGTTTTATGTATTATACCAAATCCATTAATCCCCATCCTGATCTGCGGCAGGCGTGTATCAAGGGAATGAAGAATTCCTGCGGCTTGATGCTCAGGATTCCTCTGCCGATTTTTGGTGTTCGGGGCATGCGGTTTCTGGCTAAAAAAATTATCAAAAGTGAGGACAAACTCGGTTTTCAGGAAGCCTGTCGCCATCTTGCCGGAACCGTCCGCTGGGTGGAAGAGACCGGTACGGGGGGCGCAGGATTTAGGTACATGTATGCCGCTTTTATGCAGGAAGCATCCGAACTGTTCGGTTCAGAAGATCTTGCCCGGTTATCGCATGATATGACAACTATAGGTGACACCTGGCGGGAATTTTCCGTGATGTCCGCACGGATCATCAAGCAACGCAACAAAACGGAAGCAACCTTTGCCAATGCAGGCGGATTGATTTTGAAATGTGCGGACCTCGAAGAAGCGTTTTTCAAAAATCTCCAGAAAGCCGTCAAAAAACTCAAAGCCTGAATGTGCTTTGTATTTACCCATATTCTTTTTTTCGTTTCTTGCTGAAAACAATACAATGAACAGGTTTTATTAGTGAAAAATTACTTTGCACCGTGCGGAAATTAGGATAAAAAGATAAAATAATTAATCGGGTGAAAAGGGACCGGCTATGGAATTAGAAAAAGAAATCTTTAAGGACGGAATGCCGAAAGGGTATTACAAGCAAGACGATAATGGGAAATATGTCCTCGAGACCAACCACTGCTGGTCGGAAGAAGTATGCGTGGCCGCGATTGTTTCTGAAGTACGGGCCAATATCGAGAAAGCCAGAAGAGAGGTCCTTGCCGGTTTGAAAAGCCCGCTTTGTTATCATATGGAAGTACGGCAGATGGACCCGAAGTTTCTGGGCAAGGCAGCGGGCATAGCGGTATTTCGGGTCAAGAGGCATTTGCGCCCCGATATATTTGCCAAACTCAAACCATCGGTTTTAGATCGCTATGCAGCCGCTCTGGCGGTTACCCTGGAAGAATTGAAAACCGTGCCGAACAGCTAGAACAAGGAAGGATAATATTTTTTGATGACCACAGAACGCAAAGCCAATGGCAAACCCTTCGTCCATCATCATGCGGCGCATTGTGAAAGCGGTGTCACGTCGGCGTTGCTTCGCGACAAAGGCATGGATATTTCCGAACCAATGGTTTTTGGCATCGGCAGCGGCATTTTTTTCGGCTATCTGCCGTTTATGAAACTGACAGGCCTGCCGATCAGCACCTTCCGGGCGGCGCCGGGGTCCATATTTCGTAAGACGGCCA
>CAZXIP010000308.1:0-2298 GCA_964640755.1 uncultured Smithella sp.
ACAGCGGCGATGGAATTGGCGACGGCAAGGCCACAGTCATTATGAACATGGATCCCCGCCTTCTCAACTGGAATAGTTTTGGAAATCTTTTTGACGATTTCAGTAATTTCATGGGGCATGGTTCCGCCGTTCGTATCGCAGTATACAATCCTGTCCGCGCCCGACTTCAGAGCGGTCTTTACGACCCGCACCGCGTAGCGTGGATTCTGTTTATAACCATCAAAAAAATGCTCCGCATCAAACAGCACTTCCTTGCCTGTGGATTTTAAATAGGAAATCGAGTCGCGGATCATGGCCAGATTCTCTTCCAGGCTGATTTTTAAAATGTCCGTGACATGCAGGTCCCAGGTTTTACCGAAAATGGCCACAGCGGGCGTTTCCGCTTTGATTAGCGCCTTGAGATTCGGGCAGTTCTCCGGACGAATATTCGGCTTGCGCGTGGAGCCAAAAGCGGTCAACTTCACGTTTTTGAACTTCACCGCCTTTGCCATTTCAAAAAAACGCATGTCCTTCGGATTGGACCCGGGCCATCCGCCTTCAATGTAATGGAAGTGAACGTCGTCCAGCCGCTTGGCGATGCGCAGTTTTTCTTCCGCGGAAAAGGTAACCTGTTCACCCTGCGTGCCGTCGCGCAGGGTTGTGTCGTAAATCAAAATCTGGTTTTTCGTCATTAGTGCCTCTCTTTCACAAAAAACCGCTGCCCGGTTTCCCCGGCAGCGGTTTGGAATTTTGTTTATGGGAATATACAGCTACTCCACTGCCAGGCCTCCTGAGGGGAAGCAAATAATGATGCCGGTAATTATTATTTCCACAGGGACAATCATCTTCATCTATAAAACACCATTAAATAAAGGATTTGGCTGCATATTAATTTTTCACGGAGTTTTTGTCAATCAAAATTATTCATGAATATGTTTGATTGGAAAATTTCCCAATCAATGGTAAATATATGAAAAGAGATGCTTAAACTCCCGAAAAGGGACAAATCACGCTTAACCGTCACTGCAAAACGGCCTTAAACGATCGGAAATTCGTATGGATGGACTGAAATTTTTTCACCAGCTGATCATCATTCTCGGTTTCTCCATTCCCGTTATTTACATTTTCAACAAAATTAAACTGCCCTCCATCATCGGATTTCTCATGACCGGCATTCTCATCGGGCCGTTCGGTCTGAAACTGATTGATGATGTAGCCGGCATCCAGCTCATGGCTGATATCGGCGTCGCCTTTCTTCTTTTCACCATCGGCATCGAAATACAGCTGTCCCGTTTTCTGAAGCACCTGTCGGAAATTCTCCTGACGGGCGGCCTGCAGATCCTGTGCACATTTGTCGTGGGCATGGCGATCGGGCTGACCATGCAGTTGAGCATCGGCCAGTCCATTTTTATCGGCTTTATTCTGGTTCACAGCTCCTCGGCCCTGATCCTGAAGATTCTGAAAGACCGCAGCGACGAAAATTCGCCGCAGGGAAGAATTTCCATCGGCGTCATTCTTTTTCAGGATATGATGGTCGTACCGATGATGCTGCTCATTCCGTTTCTGGCCGGGGGCAGCGGACCCGGCGCGCAGGCGATTCTCTGGAAACTGGCCAAATCCATCCTGATCATTGCCTGCCTGCTGGTGGCAGCACGTTACATTGTCCCCTTCATTCTGGAGCGGCTGGTCAACATGAAAATGCGCGACGTGCTCGTCATTGCCTCCGTGGTCATCGCAATGGGCATTGCCTGGATCACGGAATCTCTGGGCCTGTCACTGGCCATCGGCGCCTTTCTGGCGGGGCTCGCCCTGTCCGACACGGAATTCACGCATCAAATTCTCAGCGACATCAACCCGATCCGGGATGTCTTCCTGTCCGTGTTTTTCGTGTCGTTCGGCATGATTCTCAATCTTGATTTTCTTCGGGAAAATGCGGTCTATATTGTTTTGATTTCTTTTTTCATCATTCTCATCAAGGCCGCCATTGTCTTCGGCCTGGTCAGGCTGCTCGGCTATCCGCTACGCGTCATGCTGCTGTCCGGTATTTTATTGTCGCAGATCGGCGAATTCTCATTTGTTCTGGCATCCCAGGGCTTCAAAAACAGCATCATCTCCAACCAGATTTATCAGACATTCATCGGCGCGTCAGTCCTGACCTTCATCCTGACGCCCCTGCTGGTTTCAGCGGTTTATTATATCCTGACCCGGAAGCAGTTGTACAAGGTGACCGATGATTCCGCATCAACCCATCGCATCGATGCAAAAAATCACGTCATCATCTGCGGCATGGGCCTCAACGGGAAAAATCTGGTCCGGGTC
>CAZXIP010000309.1:0-2298 GCA_964640755.1 uncultured Smithella sp.
GCGTGACAATACGCCTTTTTTTTGCCTTGTCAAGAGATATTTAAACATATATAAGTAACAAAATTGACATTAAAGGAAGCTGCAATGATACTTGGTATTGATGTTGGCGGGACTCACACAGATGCGGTTCTGGTTCAGGATTTGCAAGTAATCAGTAAAACCAAGGTTCTCACGAACCAGGCAAATATAATGACCTCTCTTCTGGAAGCAGCCGAAAAGCTGATACAAGGAAATAATATTAATAATATCAATAGGATTGTCTTAAGCACCACCATCTCGACCAACGCGATTGTCCAGAGTAAAACCAGTCGCGTGGCGATGGTGTTGCTGAGCGGGCCCGGTTTATCCCCCGCCACACTGAACCTGGGTAAAGACGCTTATTTTGCCAGGGGCTACATCAATCATCGCGGCATCCCCGTTAAAAATGTAAATAGCCGGGAAATAGCAGAGATCAGCAGCGAAATAGCCCAGAACCAAATTGATCACATTGGCGTAGTGGGCAAATTTTCTTCACGGAATCCACAGCAGGAGCTGGATGCGGCTGAATTGCTTCAGGATGATTCCAGGTATATTTCTCTGGGGCATACGCTTTCCGGGCAGTTGAATTTCCCGCGCCGTATCTCCACAACGTATCTCAACGCGGCTATTCATGATATTCACCAGGGATTTGTGCAGGATGTCCAGAAATTTATCCAAAAACTCGGCCTGAATATTCCTGTCTATATTCTGAAAGCGGATGGCGGAACTATTTTGATTGATCAATCCCTGGTCTGCCCTGTCCAGACCATTCACTCCGGACCCGCGGCAGGTATTATGGGCGTCCTGGCAACAGCCCGCATGAAAGAAGATGCCGTGGCTCTGGATATCGGCGGCACCACAACGGACATCTCCGTTTTTGCCGACGGTGTTCCCCTCCTCGAGCCATCCGGTGTGGAAATTGACGGACGAAAGACGCTGATTCGCGGTCTCTACACAAAATCCATCGGTGTGGGCGGAGACAGCGTCATCAGAATTGAAAACGGCGAAATTTTCATCGGACCGCACCGGGAAGGGCCGGCTGCCGCACTGGACGGACCATTCCCCACCCCCACGGACGCCATGATTGTGGAAGGAATTGTTGCTTTCGGTGACAGCCGGAAAGCCCGGGAGGCCATTTCTCGCATCGCGAAAAAACTTCGACTGGGTGTTGAGGATACGGCACACGCCATCATTGATAAGATGGCCATCATCATCTCGGATCAGGTCCGGCAAATCCTTGCCCAGATCAACAATAAACCGGTTTATACGATCCATGAACTTCTGGAAGGGAAAATTATTCAGCCTAAGATTCTGTATGTCGCCGGCGGGCCCGCTGCTATCGCTCCCTTCATTGCCCAAAATCTCGGTTACCCCTATTCGATACCGGAACACTCGGAAGTATCCAATGCCCTGGGAGTGGCTCTTGCAAGAACAACCGCTGAAATAACGATCCTCGCGGATACGGAAAGAAAAGAACTTATCCTCTGCGAAGAGGGGTGCGTAGAAAGCATTCCCCGCAACTTTTCTCTGGCCGACGCCATTGAAACCGGCAAAAAAATCCTGCGGGAAAAAGCCATATGCATGGGCGCCAGACCGGAAGACATCATCATGGAAGTAACCGAATCGCAGCAATTTAACATGATTCGAGACTTTTACACGACGGGGAAAAATATCCGCGTTAAGGTTCAGATCAAACCCGGGCTAATTGCTTCCGCCCAGGAAAGGTAAAAACATGTCCGCAAAAGAAAAGAAAACAGGTCTCATTTTTTTCCCGGCATTTGACTGGGCCATCTCCCCCAATCACCCCGAACGGGAGGAGAGGCTGCTTTATACACAGGATCAGGTTTTCGAAGAAGGCCTGCTGGATTTCCCGAATATTCTGGAGTACAAACCGGGAATCGCCACGTATGCCGATATCAACCGATGCCATATTTGCGTTCCCAACCCGCAAAACCTGACAACGAATTCCCACCTCATTTCCGCCGGCGGCGCAATCACTGCCGCCCAAAAAGTATTGAGCGGCGAAGTCGACAACGCCTTTGCTCTGGTGAGACCGCCGGGCCATCATTCCATGCTGGTCGCCCACGGCGCGCGCGGTTTCTGTAACATTAACATTGAAGCCGTGATGATCGAATATATCCGGCATACGTTCGGTGTCAGGCGGATTGCCGTCGTGGACACGGATTGCCATCACGGTGACGGAACGCAGGATATCTACTGGAACGATCCGGATGTCCTGTGCATCTCCATGCATCAGGACGGTCGAACGCTTTACCCCGG
>CAZXIP010000310.1:0-2281 GCA_964640755.1 uncultured Smithella sp.
TCTTTACCCTGTCCACCTCGATGGCCTGGCGTTCGATGCTCATGTTCCGGTGGATGATGCCGATGCCGCCCTCCTGGGCCATGCAGATCGCAGTACGCGACTCTGTTACCGTATCCATTGCAGCGGACACAATCGGGATGTTCAGGGGGATACTTTTTGTCAGAAGCGTGGACGGATCAACATCGCGCGGCAGAATACTGGAAGCCGCCGGTACTAAAAGCAGATCATCAAAAGTCAACGATTCTTTCACGACATCATCTAGCATGATACCCTCCGTTAAAAATGAATTGAACTATTGGTTGCGGATCATAAATTTCTGATTATTCACACATACATAAAAATTATCTGCGGCATCATCCTGCCGGATGCACTGCGCCATTTGATAATAACTCTTCCGGCTGAATCGGGCGGGAAATTTCCCGTCTTTTATCCTGCAATACATGACATTATCTTTGCCTACGGTCAATGTGGTCAAATCCAGTGTTTCTCTGCTGTCGTCGTTTAAAAGGATTTCAATCTGTTCATGGCCGCCGGTTGAATTTTCTATAATGTAAACAGCGGAAATGACAAAAGCGGTATCTTCAACGTCCAGATAACAGGTTTCCTGGTTCATCTGAACGAAGTATCGTCCGCAATCATCCAAGTGTAAATTCTCAAAGAAAAGGCACAGGATGTCTTTGCGGAACATGTGCGCTCCGCGATAGTACCAGATGCCTTCTTTGTCTATTTTAATGTCACTTTCAAGCATTGCTAAAACGTTTTTCTGCTGTCCAGCAATATGGTTACCGGACCGTTGTTTACCAATTCAATCTGCATCATTTCCTGAAATTTGCCGGTGGCCAGCTTCCTGATTTTCGGGGCCGTCTGGGAAACAAAATATTCGTAAAGCTCGTTTGCCCTGGCCGGTTCTTCCGCTCGGACAAAGGACGGTCTGCGTCCCTTAACACAGTCGCCAAGAAGAGTAAACTGGGACACCACCATCATTTCTCCCGAAATATCAAGCAGTGAGAGATTCATTTTGCCCTGTTCATCTTCAAAAATGCGCAGGTTGATCGTTTTTTCCAGAATGTAGTCCGCGTCTTTCTCGGAGTCGTCTTTTTCCACACCCAGCAAAACCAGCAGACCTTGATCAATAGCTGAAAATAATTGAGAATTTATACTGACTGTGGCCCGGTCAACTCTTTGAATCACTGCGCGCATGAAGCATCCCATTTAAAAGATTGGGCATGTTAGCAACAATTGCCTTAGTCTTCAAGTTCTTTCTCAAACGTTATGATTTGACTATTTTTTCTGATATTTCTGCCTCAGGTTATAAATATTGAACCATGGAAAGATAGTTATATGTTATATTCCCCAAATTATTCCGAGTCCGACTGATTAGGGCGAGATGATCACCACGACATCTCGTCTCTTGAACTTGCTTTGAGCTGGTCAAATTCAGGTTATCACAAATGGTCAATTTTCGATTGACCATCCGAATCCTTTCACCAACCGTGCACTTTCGTCATCTTGACCTTTCGCTTCAGCGGCTGGGTCGCGCAGCGCAGTGATCCCCCCTGCCCGTTGTGCGTTCCGAAAAACACGCGGTGGACTCTGATGCCCCGCTTTTCGAGCTCGGCCTGGATATACCGGTTGTCATTGTGCCGGTTATACGACAAAATATAGTTTCGGGAATTGACGGGAACGCCGTTGACGGCCAGTCGCTTAACATCTTCCAGACGAACTCTGATCAAGTCCCAGTTCTTGATCTCTTTGGGCAAGCCGTCGACGAAGGCTTCTTCGCAGATAATGGCGAGTCCCCTGCGCGGCACGGAAAGCACGCAATCCAAATGCAGCACGCTTTCTATAAGGCGAACGCGTTTTACTTTATATTGATTGCCTAAAATGTTCTTTAGCCACCGGTAGCCGGCCTCATTGGATCCTACGCTGGGATTTTGCGTATTGCCGACTAAAACGGTTTTACCAAGCACGATGACGTCGCCGCCCTCCAGAAACGGCGTATCCGTGCGGGCAGGTTTAAGAAGTTCTGTGTGCGGCATTGAAAACCACTTGACCGTCGGGTCGGAACATTTTTCAGTCAGAATATTCCCGAACCCGGATATGTCCACCTTGCGAATCGGCGTCCGCAAATTGAACTCTATGACGTTGCTGCCTATCACGGCCATGTTGTCCCGGGGAAAGTCCTGGCTGAAACCGTTTAGCAGCACATCTCCGCCATAATGTTCCTTGATAAAGTCGACTGTAATCTCCGTCGGACGGTATACCTTGACGCCGAGAGACT
>CAZXIP010000311.1:0-2264 GCA_964640755.1 uncultured Smithella sp.
TATCTGGAATCGCTTGCCGTTATTGAAAAAATGCCGATTAATACGGTTCACCCGGGGCACGGCAATTCCTTTTCCGGCGTGGAGGAGCGGATCAGGGAAATTCGCACCCATCACGCATTGAAAAAAGAGGCGCTGCGGCAGATCCTGAAGGCGGAGCCCAAAACCACCTTCGGCGTCTGCAGCGAAATGATCGGTGCGGCATCCGCCAACTGGGATGACTGGGAAAAATTCATGGCGCTCAATGAAACGTATGTGTACCTTCAGGCGCTCAAATGCGACGGTGCGATTCAGGAAACCATGCAAAACGGGATCCTGTGCTATTCGGCTGTTTAATACCGCGCGATGCGGCTAATGCTGCCTGATTTGTCCTGACCTGTATTAAAAGGGTTATCTTATTGCTTTACTAATTCTACACGGCGGTTTTTTGCCCGGCCTTCTTCGTTGTCGTTCGACATGACGGGCGCAAACTGCCCGCATCCAAAGGACTTCAGGCGTGCAGGGGAGATACCGTTATTGCGGAGCGCCTGGACTACGGACTCAGCGCGGCTCTGGGACAACTTGATATTGCTTTCCAAATTGCCGGCATTATCCGTGTGCCCCACAACGTGAATCTTGAGACCGGGGTCTGAATTGAGAAGCTTGACGATCTCTACTATGGCCTGCGCCGATTCCGGTTTGATATTAGATTTGCCGGTGTCGAAGTAGATGCCATAGACCGCTGTGTGGCCTGTGGTTCTGATATCATTGGAAAAAACTTTCGCATCGGCAACGATATCCTGAGCCATGGCGTCTTTCTGGATGATGGTGAAACCGTATTTGCCGGTAAAATCCGCCCACACTTCAACCCAGATTTCCTTGCCGTTCTTATTCAGCTTGTAGATTTGCTTTTTATTGGTGGCAGTGCCAACCAGTGTGCCCCCCTGCTTTAAAATGGCATTCTCGAAATTGCGTCGGATCTGGAGTTCGCTTGGTTTTTCCTTGAGATCATTCTGCGGATAGTAGGTCATCCACCACAATGGTCCTTCGACATGGATAGTCTGTCCCTTTCCCATGACAAAATCACGACCGTCGAACTTTTTGTGATCGCAGTTGTAAATATAGGAGCCCGGCATTCTGGTAAAGAGCGGATGGTCCTTGCACTTGGCATTATCTGTCTGTGCAGCGTAAAGGGTTGTTGCCAGAAGGCAAAGCAATATCGTCGTCGAAATGATGGAAATTTTTTTCATGTATTTCATCCTCCGGGTTATTTGTCTAAAATATAGTCATGTCGAAGCTGCTGATGATCTTAATATCTGTTGCCAGATTATTGATAAGCACTTCCTTTTGTCTGAGATGAAGTATATGAAGACCTGTTTTGTGTCAAGGCAATCCTGGCCGAAATCAGTCGGCAAGATTAACAGTGGGCAAGATTAACTTGACACACAAGACCTCGTTTTCTATACTTCCAGCTAATAAAAAGGAAGTTCTGAAGCAACCACCTCGCGGAAAGCTGCGGAGAATTAACACTCGTCCCGCGTGAGCGGGATTAAAGGAAGCCCATGTCGAACGTCCAGTTTTATGCTCTTGCAGAAAGTGTTTGCCAGAAGTTAAATCTCCCTCCGATTCCTTTCCCTGTCAGGTCAGGCCGTGAAAAAATAATATTTAATCCGCAGGGCGTCGCTTTAGATTTACTTCTCGATGAGCTGGAGAAGTATTTGATCGCAAATCCCAAAGAGAAGATTTTCTACAAAGAAGCAGGATCGAGGCTTGCTGCTGTGGAAGGCATAAAGCTGGGGGAGGAAGGGTTCCCTGATCTTGCTGCACATTATTTTGAACTTGGCTTGGCGCTTGATCCGGATAATCTCGCGCTTCGATCCAATCATGCGCTTGCACTCCAGAGTGCCGGCCGGAAGGAAGAGGCGATGCGTCAATACCGATATCTGTTGCAGCAGCCGGCCATCTCCATCCAGCCCCTGATTTTGATTCTGGCCGCCCGTCTCTTTCTGGACAGCGGCGATCCGGTCACGGCGCACCAGATTCTCAAACACTGCGCGTCTTTCATGCCGGTGGATAACGAATTTTGGGAGCTTTATGCCGAAGCCCGGCAGCGCTGCGGTATCGCACGACAGACATTGCCGGGACAAAAGAAAGCCGAAGGGAAATCTTTTGCTTCAGCTGCGGATGAAAAAGGAAAGACAGCCCCCAGGAAAAATTTCTGCCCTGCCTGCGGAAAACCGGTTCAATCCGAAGACAAATATTGCATGAGTTGCGGCCATGCGCTGTGA
>CAZXIP010000312.1:0-2263 GCA_964640755.1 uncultured Smithella sp.
CGTCAGCAGGTGGGATCGGACAACGTTATTCTGGGGCTTTCCGGCGGCGTGGATTCCTCGGTTGCGGCGGTTCTTCTGCACAAGGCAATAGGCCGTCAGCTCACCTGTGTTTTTGTGGATAACGGCGTGCTCAGAGCAGGCGAGGCAGAAAGTGTTATACAGATGTTTAAAAAGCATTTGCACATCAATTTGCGGTTTTCCCGTTCCGGCAAGCTGTTTCTAAAAAAGTTAAAAGGGATAACCGATCCGGAAAGGAAACGTAAAATTATCGGTCGCACGTTTGTCGAAGTGTTTGATCAGGAAGCGCACAAAATTAAAAATGTGAAATTTCTGGCGCAGGGGACGCTTTACCCCGATCTGATAGAATCCCGATCCGCCTTTGGCGGACCCAGCGCGGTGATCAAATCGCATCACAATGTCGGCGGCTTGCCCAAGACCATGAAATTGAAGCTGATTGAGCCTCTCAAGCATCTGTTCAAAGATGAAGTGCGGCTTTTGGGAAAAGAACTGGGTCTGGCGGATGACGTTGTCTGGCGACAGCCTTTTCCCGGCCCGGGACTTGCTGTTCGTATCATCGGAGACGTAACCGCCCAACACCTTTCCGTGCTGCGCAAGGCCGATACGATCCTGATCGAAGAAATCCGTGCCGCCAATCTCTATTACAAGCTGTGGCAGTCATTTACGATCCTGCTGCCGCTGAAAAGTGTTGGCATCATGGGCGATCAGCGAACCTATGAAAATATCGTGGCAATTCGGGCCGTGACCAGTGAAGATGCCATGACTGCCGATTGGGCGAGACTGCCTCAGGATCTTCTGGCACGTATTTCCACGCGCATTATTAACGAAGTGCGCGGGATCAACCGGGTCGTCTATGATATCAGCTCCAAACCGCCCAGCACGATTGAGTGGGAGTAGAAAATCCCCCTCCCCTCAGTCCCCGCCCACCAGGGGCGGGGAAGTACAGTATGGTTTCCCCTCCCTTTATGGGAGGGGATTAAGGGGAGGGTGAAAAAATAAACATGGTAAATAGAAGTGCCGAAAAGAAATGACATAAAAAAAATACTGCTTATCGGTTCCGGGCCGATCATTATCAGTCAGGCCTGTGAATTTGATTATTCCGGCACGCAGGCCTGCAAGGCACTGCGGGAAGAAGGTTATGAAGTCGTCCTGATCAACAGCAATCCGGCCACTATCATGACTGACCCTGAAATGGCCGACCGCACCTATATAGAGCCGATTACACCTGACGCTGTAGCTAAAGTCATTGCCCGCGAGCATCCCGATGCGTTGCTTCCCACGCTGGGCGGCCAGACCGGCCTCAACACCGCTGTGGCGCTGGCGGAGTCAGGTGTGCTTGAAAAATATGGTGTGGAAATGATCGGCGCATCCCTGGAAGTGATACACAAAGCCGAAGATCGTGAAAAATTCAGACATGCGATAGAAAAAATCAGCCTGCGGATGCCTAAAAGCGGTTTTGCACGCAATATGTCGGAAGTGATGAAGATTGCCGAGGCCATCGGTTTTCCGATTATTATCCGGGCATCATTCACACTCGGCGGAACGGGCAGCGGTGTTGCATACAACCGCGAAGAGCTTTTGGAAATTGCCAAATCCGGTCTTGATGCCAGTATGATATCCGAGGTCATGATTGAAGAATCCGTGCTGGGCTGGAAAGAATATGAACTGGAAGTGATGCGGGACAAGGCGGACAACGTCGTCATCATCTGTTCCATTGAAAATTTTGATGCGATGGGCGTGCACACGGGTGAGTCCATTACCGTTGCGCCGGCGCAAACGCTCACGGATCGTGAATATCAAATCATGAGGGATGCCGCGATCGCCATCATGCGTGAAATCGGTGTGGAGACGGGCGGATCAAATGTGCAGTTTGCGATTCATCCTCAAACCGGTGAAATGATTGTCGTGGAAATGAATCCGCGCGTGTCACGATCATCGGCACTGGCCTCCAAGGCCACCGGCTTCCCGATTGCAAAAATCGCCGCGAAACTGGCCGTGGGTTACACGCTTGATGAAATTCCCAACGACATAACCCGCGAGACGATGGCGTCGTTTGAACCGACAATAGATTACTGCGTGGTGAAGATTCCGCGTTGGACATTTGAAAAATTTCCTGAAACGGAGGACTTCCTTACCACCTCCATGAAGTCGGTTGGTGAAACGATGGCGATTGGACGCACGTTTAAGGAGGCGCTGCAGAAAGCGGTCCGTTCGCTGGAAATCGGCCGTTTCGGATTCGGGCAGG
>CAZXIP010000313.1:0-2247 GCA_964640755.1 uncultured Smithella sp.
GCGATCTTCACATTCATTTTTCCCGCAACCACTTTAATAATTTCTTCCACACTTACTTCTTCTTTGTTGTTGTGTTTAACCAGTTTTTTCAGCACTTCTTTTACCAGGTCCAGATCAATCTCCCTGTTGGTTAAAGAGGAATAAGCGGATATTCGGATCAGGAAACCTTCCAGTTCACGGATGTTGGATTCCACATGTGATGCGATATAATGAGCAACGGCGGGAGTAAGCTCGATTTTAATTTCGTGCATTTTCTTTTCGATGATAGCGATTTTTGTTTCGATTTCGGGTGGTTGTATATCGGCAATTAACCCCCATTCGAACCGGGACCGTAATCTTCCCTCCAGATTCGGGATATCTTTGGGAAATTTATCGGAAGTCACGACAATCTGTTTACCGGAATCATGCAAGGTATTGAACGTATGGAAAAATTCTTCCTGCGTTCTGTCTTTGCCGGCCAGGAAATGTATATCATCAATCAGCAATGATCCGATATTCCGATATTTTTCACGAAATTTCGACATCCGGTCATAACGGATGGAATTGATCATTTCATTCATGAAGGCTTCCGCCGATACATACATGACATTCAAATCGGGATGAGAGGCGGTTGTCATCAGACCAATCGCGTTGAGCAGATGTGTTTTTCCCAGTCCTGAACCGCCGTAAATAAAAAGGGGATTATAGTTTTTAGCCGGCTGTTTGGCTACGGCAATGGAAGCAGCATGAGCAAACTGGTTTGACGGGCCGACAACGAAACGGTCAAAAGTATAGTTGCCGTTTAAAAAAGAAATATTCTTATTGCGGCCGGGGTGACTGTTTCCAATGTGATTCCGGTCCTGTTCAAACGGCAATACCGCTGCTTCCGGCTTTTTTTCCTTGTCCCTGCTTAAAATAAAATCAATATCGACGCCGATGCCGATTACACTGTGCAGGGTGTTTTTAATCATGGATAAATAATTATCCATCAGCCAATCTTTAAAGAATTTATTAGGAACAGCCAACTGGATGCACTTATCTTCCATTGCTACGATTTTAATAGGTTTTATCCAGGTGTCAAAGTTTTGTTTTGTAACTTTATCCTGAATGATTTTAGTAGCTTTGTCCCAAACCGATTCCATCTTCAACCTTTAGTAAACAACCTATCAACATCTGTGGATAGGTTGTTATTTTCTCAATTACAGTTCATCCAGCAGATAGCGCGCCAGACGGTTTAGCTCATCCATGGATTTGTATGTGATTTCAATCGCACCTTTATTGGCCGACCCTTTGATCTGCACCCTCGCCATGCATTTGACCGTCAGGGACTTTTCGAGATCCGACATGTAACGATCTTTGACAATGGCCTTTTTTTCACCGGGTTTTTGCTTTAAACGGGTAATCAATTTTTCTGTTTCCCGGACGTTAAGGTCCCGTTTTAAAATAAGATCCAACAGGGTCAACTGCTCTTCCATTGAGGAAAGCGCCAAAAGGCAGCGTGCATGACCCGATGTGATTTTTTTTGCCACCAGGGCGGTTTTGGCCTTGGCCGGCAGCTTTAAAAGCCGGACTGTATTGGCAATGGTCGAACGATCTTTACCGACCTGTGCAGATATGGATTCCTGAGAGAGGTTGAACTTTTCCATCAACGTGAGATAGGCATCGGCTTCTTCCAGGGGATTGAGCTCTTCGCGCAGCAAATTCTCAATCAGGGATAATTCAGCTACCTCCAGATCAGAGGCTTTCCGCACAACAATCGGAACGTCCTTTAAACCCGCCATTTGGGCTGCCCGCCACCGCCGCTCTCCGGCAATAATTTCATACCCCTGTTCGGTTTTGCGGACAATGATCGGCTGAATGATGCCGGTTTGCTTTATGGAAGCGACCAGTCTCTTCTGGTCTTCATCGTTGAACGTTTTCCGGGGTTGATACCGGTTCGGGCGCAGCTCCTCAATACCGCAAGTGCTGGTTGGTACACTTTTGCCGTTATTTCTTTCGAGCAAATCGGGGAAGATAGCACCCAGTCCCTTGCCCAGCGCGTCTTTTTTTTGCGCCATTTACATTCCCCTCCGAAGAATTTCTTCCGCCAGAGCCATATACGCAAATGCTCCCCGCGATTTGACATCATACAGGATAATCGGCAATCCATGACTCGGGCTTTCGGAAAGCCTCACGTTTCGCGGAATAATGGTTTTTAAGACCTTATTGCCAAGATGTTTGCGCACATCCTCCGCCACGCGATGCGCCAGTGAATTTCGGGCATCAAAC
>CAZXIP010000314.1:0-2242 GCA_964640755.1 uncultured Smithella sp.
CAGCGATAGGCTGTTTCATAGTTTTCCTGGGAGCCCATTAATTTCCAGATGACGAAGAGTATGGCCGCGCCGATAAAGCTGCCAATGGCGGCGGCAATCGGCATGAAGAGGATCATGCCAAAACCAGACATCCCCCCGCCGCCGTAGCCTCCGGCAGGCCCCAGACCGATTAAACCCAATATCGCCTGAATAATACCAACGATGACCCCCATCACGACGGCAAATACAAGCGGCTCCAGAAAACCGCCGGTTTTTGGCATTCCCTGGAAAAATTCCGCGGGCTTTGTGACGACGTTGATTGCTGTCTGGGGCATGGCCGCAAAATTGATGTCTTTTGGATCCATCTTTTCGTCCTCCTCTTCTTTTATTTTTGGAAAAACAGTAAAATTGTATGCGCCTGTATCTCACGGATACAATTTTCAGTCAACCAGCCATTTCACGCAGAAATTGCATACCATTTCGAAGTTAAAAGAAAAATCTGTTTGGTCTTTGTTTCAGGACTTCTCCCTGCGGTCGAAGTGACACAGGAACACTACCATGTCATTTCCAAGCGTAGCGAGAAATCTTTTGCTTTTTTTTCAAGACATCTGTCTATGGTTGAAGTGACAAATGAACCTTACACTTCAAATGAAGCGTTTATTTTGAATGTTCTTACCGCACGCATATCCAGGATATCTGTCACACCTGTTTTCTCTTTGACATCTTTGAGGAAGGATTCCAGCTCCGGGGCGGTCGGTGCACTCACGGTGAACCAGATATTGTATTCATGATCCCGCCGGTAATTATGCGTCACGCCTTTATTGGCATTGACCGTCTGAACAAAGAGGTCTACTTTGTCTTCGGGCACACGCGCGGCGCACAGGGTGCTCACTCGCCCGAGCTTCACTCCGTCGAACACCGCGCCGATCCTGCGGATGATCCCTTCTTCCTTCATATTCTGGATACGGGCAATCGCTTCGTCTTCGCTGATGCCGCAGCGCCCGGCCACAATCAGAAACGGTCGCTCCTCCAAAGGAAATTCCTTCTGCAGAATATTCAGGATTTTTTTATCGATATCGTCCATAGTATACTCTTTTTTCTTATTCTTCATTCATTTTTTCAAGGCCGTTCAAAACGGTTCAGATGCAAGGCGCGCGAGTCTTGAGGAGTGAGGCGTATAGTTTGATATTCCGCAACGACGAAGGACGACACGCAACGACGCAGATCAGTGCTTTTCAACAGTCTTCGGATGGTACAGGCACAACGGCTCTTCCGCCAGATAATCCCCCGTCGCCTCATATGCCCTCGCGCGACAGCCGCCGCAGACCTTGATAAATTCACAACGGCCGCATTTGCCGCTATACATGCTGTAATCGCGGAGATTGCGAAACACCTCGGAGGTCTCCCAGATTTCCCCAAAACTCTGCTTTTGAACATTTCCGCAATCCAGTTCGAGATAGCCGCAGGGCTGGACCTGACCGACGTGGGAAATAAAACAAAACGTAATTCCCCCCAGGCACCCGCGGGTAGATTCGTGAAAATGGCCTCCCGTTTTTTTGACCGGCTTGTCTCCTTTGGACCTGTTCTGGTGCATGATCCGGAAATAATGCGGCGCGCAGGTGGCCTTGAGCTGAATTTCGCATGTCAGGCTTTCCTGATGAAACCACATCAGCGTTTTTTCATAATCGGCCGCCGTAATGGCCTGTTCGGCCAAATCCTTGCCGCGCCCCGTGGGCACCAGCAAAAAGATGTGATGTGCGGCTGCTCCGATGTTCAGCGACAGGGAATGAATATCTTTTATCTGATGTAAATTAGTGTTCGTGATGGTTGTATTAATCTGAAATTCCATCCCGATGGATTTCATGGTTTCAATGCCCCTGATCGCGCCGTCAAACGCGCCGGGCTGGTTTCGAAACCTATCGTGACTTTGTGCGTCTTTGCCGTCGATACTAATGCTGACTCTCTGGATACCACTTTCGATCATTCTGCGCGCACTTGCCTCATCCACCAGCGTGCCGTTGGTCGCCATGACCATGCGCAGTCCTTTCTGTGTTCCGTAAGCTGCAATTTCAAAAATATCCGGTCGCAACAGTGGTTCGCCGCCGGTCAGAATGATGACCGGTCTGGACGTTCTAGCAATATCGTCGATCAGGCTGAAACATTGATTGGTAGACAGTTCTCCCGGATAAGGCCCAAGATGAGACGCCGCCCGGCAGTGGACGCAGCTCAGATTGCAGCTGCGCGTCACTTCCCAGGCAATCAT
>CAZXIP010000315.1:0-2224 GCA_964640755.1 uncultured Smithella sp.
TGAGCCGGGCTGAACTTTTTGAGTTTCTGTTTTTGCCGGGGTTTTCAACCGCCAGGGGCGTGACGGAAATTTCCGGACGGGGTGTCGGTCTGGATGTGGTTTTCAGCATGGCCCATGAAGTGGGCGGAACAGTGCGCGTTGATTCCGAAGCCGGTCGGGGATCCCGCTTCCAGCTTCAATTGCCGCTGACGCTATCGGTGCTTCGCACCCTGCTGCTTTCGATTGACTCTGAGCCCTATGCCCTGCCCCTGTCGCGCATTGACAGGGTGCTTTCTCTTTCCCATACTGATATCCGGGAGATTGAAGACCGCCAATACTGTGCCCTGGATGGAGAAAATGTAGGTATCCTCTCTGCCCGCCAGCTTTTTCAGCTCCCGCCGGAGTCGGGACCATCAGAGCGGCTTCACGTTGTGGTCATCAGTGACCGGCTGAATCGCTATGGTCTCGTTGTGGATCATGTTATTGGTGAGGAAAACCTTGTAGTGCGTCCTCTCGACAGCCGGCTGGGGAAAGTTCCCAATGTGAGCGCCGGCGCCATCCTGGATGACGGTTCACCGGTCGTCATTTTTGACACGGACGACCTGGTGCGGTCCATCCACCAGCTCTTGACCGCCGGGAAGCTCCAGAAAATCGGCAAAGGCAGGCCCGCAGTAACTGCAGGGAAAAAACGGGTTCTCATCGTCGATGATTCTCTGACCGTTCGCGAAGTGGAGCGCAGGCTCCTGGAAACCGCAGGCTACGAAGTCGTGACGGCTGTTGACGGTGTTGACGGCTGGAATACCCTGACCGCGCAGACGTTTGACCTTCTGATCTCTGACGTGGATATGCCCCGCATGAATGGCATCGATCTCGTTCGGACAGTCAAGGCGGACCCCCTGCTCAAGGAAGTGCCGGTGATGATCGTTTCGTATAAAGACCGCGAGGAAGACCGTTTACGGGGCCTTGAAGCCGGGGCGAATTATTACCTGACGAAAGGCAGCTTTCATGACGAAAGCCTGCTGACCGCCGTGCGCGACCTGATCGGAGAACCCTGATGCCTCTGCAGACCGCTATTGCCCATCATGATGCCGCAACCCGAAACCTCCTGCGGCAAATCCTGACGCCGGAAACAGACTACCATGTGGCCTGGACAGCCGGAAGCGGGGCGGAGGCTCTTTTGAAATGCCGCCGCGATCCGCCGGACATTCTGCTGGTCGATCTGGCCCTGGCTGACACGGACAAGGCCAGGTTTATCTGCGACGTGATGAAAGAAACACCATGTGCCATCCTGATCCTGTCCGATGCCGTGATATCCCGGCAGGCGGGCAAAGTCTTTGAAGCGATGGGGTGCGGCGCTCTTGATGCCATTGTAACCCCCGCTCTCAAAGAGAACGGCAAGGTGGAAGGAAGCGACTCGCTCATTAAAAAAATGGCCATGATGGCTAAGCTTATTGGAAACGCACCTCAGCCCCTGTTACCGGGTGATTCTTATGCAAAGGGGAAGCCCGGTCATCTGCCGACGCTCGTTGCCATAGGAGCTTCAACCGGCGGACCCCGGGCGCTGGCAACAATCCTGTCGGGCCTCCCTGAAAGCCTGAATGCCGCCATCGTCATTTGCCAGCATGTTGATCTCCAGTTTGCACAGGGGATGGTCCAGTGGCTGAAATCCCAAACGCCTCTCGAAGTGGAACTCGTCGGAGAGGGCATGCGCCCCCGGTCCGGCGTTGCACTGGTTGCGGGAACCAATGATCACCTGGTGATGGGGCCGGATCGGGCTTTCCACTATACGCCTCACCCGCGGGAGTATCCGTATCGTCCTTCAGTCAACACCTTCTTTGACAGTATCCTGAAATACTGGCCGCGAAAAGACCTGGCGATCCTTCTTACGGGTATGGGACGCGACGGCGGGGAAGGTTTGGCCGCATTGCGCAGGGCGGGCTGGCACACCATTGTCCAGGATGAAAAAACCTCCGTTGTCTACGGCATGCCCGCAGCGGCGGTGGAGCTGGGCGGAGCGGTTGAAATTCTTCCTCTGAATAAGATAGCCGGGGCAATTTTAAAAAACACATCCATCAAGTAAAGGAACGGTTTTATGATAGAAAAAGAAACGCAAAATGCCGTGCGGCCGGAAGACCCGGGGGCTGCGGCTACTTTGACTCAGCACAAGATCAAGGTCCTCCTCATTGACGATCAGGCCATTGTCGGCGCGGCGGTAAAGAGGATGCTGGAGCCGGAAGAGGATATT
>CAZXIP010000316.1:0-2211 GCA_964640755.1 uncultured Smithella sp.
GCGGTCATCGCCTTTTACCCAAAAGACGACAGCAAAAATTGAACGCCGGAATTTGTTGAGTTTCAACAAAACATAGCAAAGTTTGAAGCGCGAAAAATCAAAGTGATCGGGATCAGCAGGGATGCGGCCAAGTCCCACCGCGATTTTATCGCAAAACACAGTCTTTCCAGCATAACGCTTTTGACGGACGAAAAAGGTGAGGTTGCCAAGATCTATGGAGCAGACCACAAGCTGCTGCCTGTTTCACGGCGGGTCTATATCATTATGGACAAACAAAGAAACATCGTTTACAGAAAGGATACGGGGTTTGATCTCCTGGAAAATCAGACTCAAACGCTGATTGGGGAAATTGACCGCAACATAAAATAAAGGCGGGAATCTATGAAAGAAGATGAATTTCTGAAACTGGATAACCAGTTATGCTTTGTGCTGTATGCCGCCTCACGCGTATTGACCAGGCTTTACAGTCCTTTTCTGGAGAGTCTCAACGTCACCTATCCCCAATACCTCGTGATGCTGGTGCTCTGGGAACATGAAACGCTGAGCGTAGGCGACATCGGAAGGCTTTTGTACCTTGATTCCGGCACGCTGACCCCGTTGCTTAAACGACTGGAGTCGGCAGGATTGATCACCCGGAAACGTCTGCCCGAAGATGAACGGAAAGTGATGGCGGCGCTCACTCCCCGGGGAAGAGCCATGAAACAGCAGGCGGTAAGCGTCCCTCTGGAGCTTTTCTGCAAGAGCGGTTTGACGGTTGAGGAATTTCAGGCCATTAAAAATGATGTGACAAAACTGCTCCAACGGATGAACGCGGATCTGCATCAAACAGATCATTGCAAGGACCCGGGATAAAAATAATTTACGTCAGCAGCCGATGATTTGAGCCTTTGTTACTTCCTGCAGAGGTTCAAACATGGCTCTCACCTCTTTGGGAATAGAGCGCAAAGAACCCTTTTGGGCGTCCACGAAAACCCAGCTGGTTTCTCCCTCCGCCAAAACGGTCATGTCTGACAAACGCAGAATTTTATACTTGCGCAGAGACTGCACGCGGCGGAAATCGGCAATCCAGGTTTCCACCACAATCCTGTCTCCTGCATAGGCAGGCTTGAAATATTCAATTTTGTGTGCGCGCACCACCCAGGTGGCACCGGCGGCTTCTGTCGCCTGCGTGCACCCGACCGTATCCGAATGTTTCATCGCGGCATTCTGCATCCAGCGCAGGTACTCAACATTATTCACATGTCCGTTCTGATCCCGGGCCTCTTCCGGCACGGTGAATTCATAACGATAGATCTTCTGCATCAATATGACCGGTAAAGATAATGTTTAGATATTCTTTGCGGCCTTTTCGATAGCCTTTCTGATGGTGTCAAGTTTTTCGGTGCTCATCTTGACGGAAATTCCCATCACCAGTGTCCGCCCCAAAATATCTTCCGCGTAGGGAATATTTTCTCTCGAATACTGAACCTTGCCTTTGTACAGCGGATCGGTAAACGGGTGCTTTTTTGAATTGGCTGTAGAAAACGCCATGAAATGCTCCCAGTTTGGAACATAGTGCCACAGGTTATTTTTGTAGCAGGTTGTATCAACCCCTTCGGCGGCCAGCAGTTTCTGGAATTTGAGCGCCGTCTGCTCTTCGGGGAAATTGAATGCCAGAAACGTCGCGGAATCCCCCTCGGGATCCTGCTTGGCGCGGAATCCCACGCCGGGTATGGCGGCAAGCGCGTCCATAATAATCTTTTTGTTCTTCTTCTGCTCGCCGATGAGGTAATCCAGTTTCCTCAGCTGCGCCAGACCTAAAGCGCCCTGCAATTCATTCATCCGGTAGTTGAATCCGAGAATACTCCTGCCTTCGAGCGCACGGCCGACATTGGGGTTGTGATCGTGGCCGTGATCGGAGTACCATTCCGAACGGAGGTAAAGATCGCGGTTGTTGGTGATTACCATTCCGCCCTCACCGGTCGTAACCGTTTTGACATAGTCAAAGCTGAAGGTTCCCATATCACCGAAGCCGCCCAGCTTTTTGCCTTTGAAGCTGGCACCGCAGCCCTGCGCATTGTCTTCCAGAACCAGCAGGTTGTTTTTGCGGGCAACCTCGACAATCCGGTCGATGTTGGCAGCCAGTCCGCACATGTGGACAGGAATGACGGCCTTGGTATAGGGCGTCTTCTTCTTTTCAATTTCATTTGGATCAAGGTTCAGCGTGTCGTC